>JAHDDN010000065.1:0-14486 GCA_020629335.1 Chitinophagales bacterium
AGATTAGCATTCCAAAAACATAAAAAAACAAAAAAATCACCGCTTATAAAAAAGAATCCTCAAAAAAGCCCATTAAAGCATCTTATTCGACCACCACCAAACGCTCCAAACCCAAAACTGCCTCCTCACTATATAACTCCAAACAATAAACCCCCATAGCACTATCAGACAAATCTATATCCACCGAACTACGCCCCTCCAATATATTTCCCTCTTTCACCACTCGACCCGACACATCATACACCCGCCACTTCAAAGGAGCAGTAGAAACCAAATCAGCCTCCGACAAACGCAAACGAAATACCCCATTGGAAGGATTTGGATACACCAATAAAGAGCCTATTTCTGAAGGTCCACTTGATATGCTTGTCACAATTTTTCCAGCCAAATCCCAATACTCCCCACTAGATGGACCACAATCCCCATTAAAACAACCATTCTCATCAAAACGTACCAGCCATACATTTCTATCATATACCAACTGATTTGTTCCATCTTCCTGCTCTACTCTCAAGGAGTCTGTAGTTTGCCCTACAGTATAAATACTACCATCAGGCGTTTGCAAAACATCATATATTCTAAAAGCATGAACATTATCTGAATCATAAAAAATACGCTCCCATTCTAACTCGCCTTCAGGGCTCAACTTAAATAACCAAGCCATATTCCAAATTTGTTTATCATAAATAGCGGACAATTCATCCAAATAAACATAATCTTCAAATGAACCGTAACAAAGGAAGCTTCCATCCGATAGAGACTTTACATTATAAATAAATCGAGTTTCTCCATATTCTGGTAATACATTATACTCCCATATTGTATTCAAAGAAGTATCCATTTTTCGCACAATATTAACTTCATCAAAATTAGAATTTAGTTCTGGATTGATACACCAAGCACCAACATAAGCCTCTTCATTAGGTATAGTATCTAAATACAATGGACATTCAGGGTAATTCTCACTCCAATCAGTTTCTAAAAAGGTCTCCCAGATCATCTCCCCCTCTTCACTATCAGATAATTTCATAAAGTAAGCATCTGAATCTGAATCTTCCTCCTCATAAATAATTCCACTTATTAAGATATCCTCATTTTTATCAATTATTATATTATAAGGAGTACTCGAGTAAAAATCATTAGCAAAACTCTTCTCCCAAACAAGTACACCTAAACTATCAGTTCTAATCAAACGAATATCACGATTAGAAATAGTGCCATTTGCACCTCCAATCAAAAAGCCACCATCAGAAAATTGACTAATAACTCTAGTTAAATCAGATCCATCCTCAGGATACGTATTTACAAACAAGGTATCTCCTTCACTGTTAGTAAGCATCAAAAAATAGTTTTTAATAGTAGCGTCATCTGTGTGTTTTAAACCTGTTAAAGCAATATTTCCATCTTCAGTAATTAACATACAACCTGAATTATTAGAAATCCCAAGACTCACTTCATCATCATAAACTTTTTGCCAGATGATCTCACCATCCTGATTTATATTAAGCAATCCAAAACAAAGTTGATCTATGCATGAATTGCCAGTATGAATTAACAAACTACTGTCTGTTAAAACGTGAGTTAGTGTGACACCTGCACTTACTTCATCGTAACCAACCATATCTATTGTTTGGCTAAATTCGGTCTGACCAAATAGACTAAGCGAAAAAAACAGCATAATAATGAATAAGCGCATTTTTGCATTGTTCATAGTACAATATAGTGATATATCTGATAAGGTGCTAAAATTTGCGTGAGGGATGGGAGCGGTATGTGGCGTCGAGAGGGGGCTTACGGAGCTTAGGCAGATGCAGGCTGGCCACGCAGTGGCAGACAAATATGCCTTAGCGGAGTAGCTGCCGAACAGCCACATAAGAGCGGACAGCCCGACCCTTCCTCATTTTTTCATCGGAGGGCGCACACATAGGTAGCGCCCCTACAGTCCGATGAAAAAATGAGGAAGGGGCACGCCCAACAAATTAGTGAGAATTATATCATTTTGTATTTTTTTGGAAAAAAGTCGCTAAATTTTTATGCCATTTATGGTCTTTTAGACTCATAGTAGTAAAGGAACGTTCTAACATAAATTGGGCTTGAGTACAAGTTCATTGATAGCACCTTCTCTCAAACGGTTGGGATAGCAAGGCAGCGGGAAAAATAAAACTTGCAAAAGCGAGTTAGACAATGTATAATTGTAGTAAAATAAATTAATAATAATGACAGTATCATTTAAAAAATGGGGCAATAGTATCGGAATCATTATTCCCAAAATACTAGTAGATAAGTACGACATCAAATTAGACAAGGAGTATGATATTATCGAGGGAGAGGAAGGATTTACTTTTAAGGAAAAAACGAATCAACCAAGCTTAGATGAACTTTTAGAGGGAATGGACAGAAGTAGTCGATATGAGCCAGATACTTTGATTAAGGATAATATTGGCAAGGAACGTTTTTGGGAAGATTTATCATGAAAGAGTACATACCAAATCATGGCGATATAATCTGGGTGAATTTAGAGCCAATCAAAGGACATGAGCAAGGTGGCACTCGCCCATCATTAGTGCTATCTAATACAAAATATAATGATAAAACAGGCATGGTGATTATCGCACCAATTACATCTAAACCTAAAGCTTATGCAGGGGAAATTCCCTTGCCTAAAACATCAAAAATAACAGGAGTAATCTTGAGTGATCACATCAGAAATTTAGATTGGGTAGAGCGACCTGTACAATTTACAGGAGTTAATGTGGGTAAAGAAACAGTCAAAGAAGTCATGCAACGACTGAATATACTTTGTAACGAATAAGTAATTGGACAAATTTATTCTTACTTTATGACTGGTTCTTTTTTACTTATACTGCATTATTTTTATCAGCCATAGCACAGCTATACCTTAACTAAAACGTTCTTCTTGCCTTTTTCCTGTTGTGATTGGGAACGCTGCGCTCTATATAATTGATAATTTTACCTGCAATATCTACTCCTGTGGCGCCTTCTATGCCTTCTAATCCTGGAGAGGAATTCACTTCTAAAATGAGCGGCCCACGACGAGATTGGAGCATATCTACTCCACATACACTCAGACCTAATACTTTGGCTGCTAATAAAGCGGTGCGCTCTTCGGCTGGAGTTAGACGAATGACATGGGCGCTACCTCCTCTGTGTAAATTGGATCTAAACTCTCCTGATTTGGCTTGGCGAATCATGGCGCCTACTACTTCCCCATCGACTACTAAAGCTCTGATATCTGCGCCATTGGCCTCACTGATAAATTCTTGTACGATAACCCTCGCTTTGAGCTGATTAAAGGCATCAATGACTGAGTTAGCAGCATTATTGGTTTCGGCTAATACGACGCCTAAGCCTTGAGTCCCTTCTAATAACTTAATGACTAAAGGAGCGCCACCTACTGCCTGAATGAGCTCTTCTGGATCTTTGGTGAAATGGGTGAAGGCGGTCTTTGGAAGGGCAATGCCTTGACTGGCTAATAATTGTAAACTGCGAAATTTATCACGGGAACGTAATAAGGCATCAGAAGGCGTGGTCGTAAAGACTTTTTGCATCTCAAATTGACGAATCACGGAAGCTCCGTAATAGGTGACAGATGCACCAATACGTGGAATAATGGCATCTATATGGGATAGATTTCGACCATAATATTTGACTATGGGGCGGTTATTTTCTACGACTAAATTACATTTAATATGATCGTAAACTTCTACACGATGTCCTCTCTCCTTGGCTGCTTCATAGAGCCTTTGGGTAGAGTACAAATAACGTTTTCTAGAAAGAATGGCTATCCTCATCAAACTACATTCTGCAAGCGGGTAATAGATAAATTTGTTTTGGTTACATCTACTATGAATTTAGATTTTAGGAATTTGCGCCCTAATAAAATAGGGAATTTCAAATTGCTCCTATCGTTTAAAGTAAATTCAGTAAGTATTTGTTCTCCAAAGATACAAACTGCTGTTTGAATTACATATCTTTTCTTCTTTTGTCCAGAAGAATTTTTAACCTCCCGCTCTTGGAAATCGCTAAAGTAAAATCGCTGGCTCCACTCAGGGCGTGACGGATGTGCTAACAAACTAAAATGAAGAATCGGACAGCCAAAGAAATCTACGACTTGCGCATCTTTGCAGTGAATACAGCTCGTATAAGCACCCGTATCTACCTTAGCAGATAAACCATAAAGGCCCATCTCTGGTAAATCAATTAGCTCACTTCGACCTATTTTCTTCATTTTATCAGTTCTTTTGTTGTAAAGTTCTTTCAAGCTAATGAATGTTTCATACAACTCGATATACATAAATACAACAAATGGGCCTAAAATGCAAAAATAAGATTTGTGAATTAGTTGATTGCCTGCTAATTGACAAAGCAACTAACTCACAAAAAAGCCATTACAACTGTGGACAAGCAATAGAAGGCGCCTTCAATCGCTTGCGATCATTTCTAATACTGATAGAATTAAAGCGCACACTCGCATATATATCCGTACCATTCATCTTGGATGGCATCGCCCAGCTTTGTAAATTCTCAGTCCCCACAGTCAAAAATCCTACTCTAACGGCCGTTCCTACCCTTGCCTTTTGATCTTCATAAAAACTCACAGGAACAGACACCTCTACTAATCTCGACTCAAAACGAGGAGTCACCGCCCACATATTAGTGCGCTCTAATGCCGCCCCTGGCAATTTAATTTTTCGCACCATTAGGCCATTCACAAATAGACGTTTCGTAATCCCTAAATCTGCACTTACTGTTACTGCCGCAGGTGTCCAAATACTAAACTGCTGACTCTTTTTTGTGCTATTGACAATACCTGTAGCCTGCGTGCTCAGTTCGGCCAAAAACTCCTCCTCAGTCTCCGCATTATTAAATTCATCCAACACAATTTCAAATTGATCATTGTTTTGAATCTTGTGTCGAGAAGCATTTTTATGAAAACGAATTTGACCAACATCCACTAAAGAAGCACCTAATTTAAAATTAGGGCGATTCAATTCATTTCTACTCACCACATAACTTGCGCCAATATCTATCGCTCCTCCTAATCCATTGATATTAGCTGCGACACTAGACCCCACTCCAGCTTCATCAAATAGATTACTCGCTACGCCATAATCAATATCAGCCGCTTCTTGCACCAAAAAGCCATCACTCGTTTTATTGATTTGCGTATTCCCTTTCGTATTAAAATAAGCCCCTTCTAAACCCGTCAAAAATTTCAAATTGACTCCTACAGAAAGTTGCTCATCTATTTGCCGAGCATAGTGCAACCCAATTTCTCCCCAAGCCATTGCCGCCAATTTCATCGGCCTTATATCTGCCCCTTCCCTCAATAAAGGCAAGGCATCCATCTGATAATAACCCAAATCCGAATCTATGCGATTCATACTAACACCAGATCGCACCGCCGTCATCAATCCAAATGTATGTTTGCCCGCATGAAACATCAAAGATGGCCCAAGCACAATTGCATTCATATGAAGCCGTTTTTTTCGATTATCATTTTCATAATCATAGACCAATTCATTAGCTCCAATAGGCCTTTCAGTAGTGATGTCTCCCCTAAAAATCAGGTCTGGATTGCTGATTAATTGGGGAACAGAGGCCTTCTCCAAAAACGCATAATTTGTCTCCGCAAAAAGACCGACTGTTCCCACATTTAAGCTCCATTTAAATGGACTTTCAGTTGTAGTAGCTGGATTGAGCAAAGCACTATTAATGCCCGAGAAATTACTCAATTTTGTGCCTAATTGTTCTTGCGCAGTGGTGGGTAGATATACCATCCCCATGATGAGGAAGGCCCCGAAAAATTGGGTCCATTTCATAGATTGTCATTTTAATGAAGAAAATTTAAGAAAGGCTTAAAGGGTGAAAAAGGGTATAAAATAGGGTGTCAAAAAATGAATCAAAAAACGCGTTTTCTAATGTTTTCCTACTAACGCCCTCCATTTCAAAAAAATTGTTAAGAAGCGTTTTTTTATCATAAAACGGTCAAAAAATGTATTGGCCAAAACATTAATTTTTAGGTAAATTGGTTAAGTAGTTGATTGATATATTAGATTGTAAGTTTGCTGTACCATAATTAACGATTCGACTAATACACCATTTAACTAAATTGGGGCTTCCTGCTTCCTTATTTTTCATCGGAGGGCGCACACATAGGTAGCACCCCTACGGGCCGATGAAAAATAAGGAAGCAGTCGGGCTGTCCGCTATTATGTGGCTATGCCGCTCCTATTCCGCTAAGGCTCTCTTGTCTGCCTTTCAGGCCAGCCTACGTGAGCCTAAGCTCCATAAGTCACGTCATAAACGCCACATACCGCTACCATCCCTAAGCCTTCTCCCCTTCAAGGGGAGATACCTGCAGGGCAGAGGGGTAATAACGTTTGAACTGAATAAATTGAAACATTTTAACCGAAAATGAAATGACATATCTCATTGTAGACACAGCCTTCCATTTTTTCGATTTTGAAAGCTATTTAAAAGAAGATATGTCATTTCAACATACCCAAAAACCTATCGACCAAAAAAATCTCTCAGCGAGCAAAGCGAGCGGTCTCGCATCTAACAGCAAAGCGATCTAAAAATCTATGGACCATCGACCAAAAAAATCTCTCAGCGAGCAAAGCGAACGATCTCTACTCTCTCAGCGAACGAAGTGAGCGGTCTCTCCTCTAAAAGCCAGCAATAGGGCAAAAAAATGTCGTGGTTGGAATAAAACTCAAGTTAAAGCGCACACAAATAACGATTTGTCTCATCTTTTACGTTGATTTTATACGCTTTAGGGGATAAAGCATTAAATTGCCAATTACTTTTGGAAGCCCTCAAGAGTATTTCTAACTCACGTAAAAGAGTCCCTTTTAATCAAAATAGTAACACATGAATCGATTATTTATATTTTTGATAACCCTCGTTTTAAGCTTTTTAAGTGTTAATGAAGCAAAAGCTTTCCACATTGTAGGAGGAGAAGTCACTTATGAATGTGTGGGAGATGGTGAATATGTGATCACTTTAACCGTTTATAGGGATTGTGCAGGACAAGGTGCACAATTTGATGACCCTGCTTATTTACACGTTTTTGACGGTGATAATGACTTATTAGATTTGCTGACCGCCTCCGATAATGGCACAACAACCGTTCAACCCAACCCTGATATTTGTGTAGAAACCCTACCTAATGATGTATGTGTGGAAGGAACGACTTACACTTACCTTTATGATATTCCACCTGGGTCTCAGGGGCCTTATACTTTAGCTTATCAACGATATTCTCGTAATGAGAATGTAGATAATATTGTAGACCCTGCCATGACAGGTTCAACATATTTCACGACCATTCCTGATGAGTCAGTAGCAGAATGTAATAACTCACCTGTATTTGAAGAATTCCCACCGATTATCATTTGTGCAAACTCAGAGATATACTTTGATCATTCAGCATTTGATGAAGATGGTGATTCTCTATCTTATTCACTTTGTACGCCTTTCATTGGTGGAGATGATACTTGTTTTCAGCCAGGCTCCCCAAATTGTCCTGGTTTTTATGATGCCTCTCCTCCTTATGATCCAGTGAATTGGATATTCCCTTATGGGGAAGACAATATGTTAGGTGGTAGCCCGCCATTAGAAATTGACCCAGTAACTGGTATATTGACTGGTTTGCCAGATCAGTTAGGACAATATGTTGTCGGGGTTTGTGTAACAGAATATAAAAACGGAATTCCTATTAATACAGTCAATAGAGATTTCCAATTTAATATATCAGAATGTACTGTTGTATCTGCCATTTTGGGAGATGACATAGAAAATTGTGCAGGAGATTTATTCCAAATGGATCCTGTATTAATTGGAGTAGAAGATTTTCAATGGACGCCTACTACTGGCTTGAGTGATCCGAATATACCGAATCCTATTGTAGAGCAATCAGGTACTTATGCCTTAACAGTAGAAAATGAGGCGGGTTGCCAAGATATTGAAGTCATCAATATAGAATATTATGATCCGGTGGAAGCCGTCTTAGCTGATACCGTTTCGATTTGTAGAGGGGAAGAGTACGTATTGGACGCAAGTGCTTCTACAGGAGCGGCAGGTATTACTTGGGACCCAGAATTTTGGGTAGATGATCCAGATTCATTTTCTCCAACGATCTTCTTACCCTATTCTGAAACATTCATTGCCACTGTGTATAATGAAATTGGTTGCCAAGATAAGGATACTATATTCGTAAATGTAGTACCAATCCCAGAACCAGACGCAGGAGATGATGTTACAATTTGTCTAGGTGAGTCTGTAGAATTAATCGGTGGTGGCGGTAATGTGATTGAATGGGGCCCAGCTGCTTCTTTAGATGATCCTTTAGCAGATAATCCTATTGCTACACCTACAGCTTCTACGACTTATACGCTGACAGTAGGAGATGATACCAACCTTTGCTTCGCAACAGACGAAGTAACAGTAATCGTACTTCCTCCAACACCTATCACTATTAGCGGAGACGAAACACTTTGTATTGGTAATAGCACGACGCTATCTGTAGAGGGCGGAGTATCCTACACTTGGGAACCTGCTGAATGGTTAGATGATGCCAATAGTGCTACGCCTGTTGCCATGCCTCCGTTTACTACAACTTTCACTGTAAGCATTACAGATGAAAATGACTGTACTTATACAGAAGAAGTATTAGTGACAGTAGAGGACTTACCAGAATTAACAGTATCAGATGATAATACAATTTGTAGTGGAGAAAGCATTCCTTTAGAAGTCAGTGGTGGCGGTTCTTATACATGGTCCCCTGCTGAAAGCCTAAGCGATCCTAACTCTGCTAACCCAACTGCAAGCCCTACAGAAACCACTACTTATACAGTTATTAGTGATGAAGGAAGTGGATGTGAAGTAACAAAAACAATAGAAATAGAAGTCCTACCAGCCACAGGAGATGGCGGAGATGATTTAGTATTATGTGGTAGTGGTGATTCAGGACAACTCAATGCGAGTGGTGGATTCGAATATAGCTGGTCGCCTGCTACAGGCTTAAGTGATACAGACATTCCTAATCCAACAGCTACTCCCTCTGAAACGACTACTTATACGGTATCTATTACGGGCTTTAATGATTGTGTGACAGAGGAAGAAGTAACGGTCTTTTATTATTCAGACGATTTAGCTGATGCTGGTGATGATGTCAATATATGTGAAGGTGATCAAATTCAGTTAAGTGCTTCGGGAGGTAATGATTATTCTTGGAGTCCTGCTACTGGTTTAAATAATACTGGAGTGCCAAATCCTATTGCTTCTCCAACAGAAACAACTACTTATACGGTAGAAATGGATAGCGGACCAGATTGTACTGCTAGTAGTACTGTAACAGTTTTTGTCGCCCCTAATGCAACAGCTGATGTAGGAAATGATCTTAGTGTATGTGAAGGGCAGTCAGTAGAATTAAGTGCTTCTGGAGGAGATACTTATTCTTGGAGTCCTGTAGAAGGACTGAGTGATCCTAATATTGCTAATCCTATAGCAAATCCAAGTGAAACAACTACTTATACGGTTACTGTATCTAATGGTGGTAATTGTGAAGATAGTGCTTCTATCACAGTAGATGTCAACGGTTCGATTGACGCAAGTGTAAGTGACGATACTAATATTTGTGATGGTGGAACCACTCAACTACTAGCTATCGGTGGTGATTCTTATGAATGGAGTCCTGCCGAGGGATTAAGTGCAACGGATATTGCTGACCCGATTGCGACCCCTATAGAAACCACTACTTATACAGTAACTATTAGTAATGGTGATTGTACACAAGAAGAAACAGTAACTGTGACTGTCGGAGACCTACTAGTAGATGTCAGTAATAATGCGATAATTTGTACTGGTGAGTCAGTACAATTAAGTGCAAGTGGTGGTGATACTTATAGCTGGTTCCCATCTATTGGACTAAGTGCTAATGATATTCCTAATCCAGTTGCCGATCCAGACTTTACGGTTAATTATGTAGTCACAATCACCAGCGGTAATTGTGAAGCAACTGAAGAAGTTACGGTAGAGGTAGCAGAAGAGCTATCTGCTAATGCAGGCTTTAACCAAACTATTTGTTCTGGTGAAGAAGTACAACTTAACGCAACAGGTGGAGCTAATTACTCTTGGAGCCCAAGCACAGGATTAAGTAATACAAACATCCCTAATCCTATGGCCTCGCCTACAGAAACTACGACCTATACCGTTACCACCTCAAGTGGGGATTGTGAAGATTCAGATACAGTCACTATTGAGGTCAGCGATTTAGATACCACCATCAGTGATGATGTGAGTATCTGTGAAGGAGAAAATGCTATACTAAATGCTTCTGGTGGTACCTTCTATAGTTGGACACCTATAGATGGATTAAGCAATCCTAATGCATCAAACCCTGTAGCGACTCCTAATGAGACTACTACTTATACCGTTCTTATTACTAGTGGAAGTTGTGAAATAGAAAGAAATGTTACAGTGGAAGTCACCAGTCCTGCTAGTGCGAATGCAGGCGACGATTTAAGTATCTGTTTAGGAGAAGAAATTCAATTAAATGCAGAAGGTGGTACTACTTACAGCTGGGCAAATGATCCAAGTTTAAGCGATACAGATATCGCTAATCCAATGGTTAATCCAAGCGAAACTACTACTTATACAGTTACTGTGAATCCAGGCGAGTGTGAAGCTACGGATGAAGTAACAGTAGTCGTAGAAGAAATCAATCCAGATATTTCTAATAATGCCAGTGTATGTGAAGGGGGTTCTGCACAGCTATTTGCTAGTGGGGGCACCAACTATAGCTGGGAGCCTAATACGGGATTAGACGATGCGAATATCGCCAATCCAATTGCAACACCAAGTGAAACGACAACCTATACTGTAACAATCAGCAATGATAGTTGTGAAGAACAACAATCTGTCACCATTAATGTAGATAGTGATATAGTGGTTGATGCTGGAAATGATGTCAGTATTTTAGCAGGACAATCTACCCAATTAATTGCTTCTGGTGGTACTAGTTATAGCTGGTCTCCAGCAGCGGGATTAAGCTGTACGGATTGCCCAAATCCAATTGCAAGTCCTGATGAAAACACCACTTATACTGTTGTAATTTCTGATGGTGTTTGTGAAGCAAGTGATCAAATAAGCGTTAGTGTCGTCTCAGAAATCGTAGCTGATGCTGGTGATGATATCAGCATTTGCTTTGGCGAATCTGTAGAATTAAACGCAAACGGTGGTAGCGATTATGCATGGACCGCAGACCCATCATTAAGTAATTATAATATTCCTAACCCAATCGCCACCCCAACAGAAACAACTACTTATACAGTAACGGTTTCTAATGGTAGCGGTATAGACGACACCGATCAAATCACTGTATTCGTAGAAGACGAAATCGTACCAGATGCTGGTAGTGATGTAACCATATGTGAAGGAGCTTTAACTGAATTAAATGCAAGTGGTGGCGAAAATTATAGTTGGAGCCCTGCCGATGGATTAAGTGATACAGATGTGGCTAACCCTACAGCTTTCCCAACAGAGACTACTACTTATACAGTTAGTATCAGTATTGGGGAATGTGTGGAAGAAGCATCTGTAACTGTAGAAGTAGCAGCGGAATTAGTTATAAGTGCTGGCGATGATACAAGTATTTGTGCTAATGAGGAAGTCCCGTTAAATGCAAGCGGCGGAGTAAATTATACATGGAGTCCAGCGGATGGATTAAGCTGTACAGATTGCCCAAATCCAATTGCTACACCAAGTGAAACGACTACTTATACCGTAAGTGCTAATAGTGGAGAATGTGAAGATGAGGATACCGTAGTAATAGAAGTAAACCCTGCTGCATTAGCAGATGCAGGTGAAGATGTTAGTATATGCGCAGAAGGAAGTACCAACCTTAATGCCAGTGGTGGAGATAGTTACTCATGGGAACCAGCAGATGGCTTAAGTTGTACGGATTGTCCAGACCCTATCGCAACACCAACAGAAAGTACCTTGTACACAGTTACCATTGATAATAATGGCTGTATTGATCAGGACATCGTTTTTGTAAACGTAAGCGATCAATTAACGCCAGATGCTGGACAAGATCAAGTTGTTTGTACAGGAGAGGCTACTCAATTAATTGCAACAGGAGGAAACGATTATAGCTGGAGCCCTGCTACAGGATTGAGTTGTACGGATTGTCCAAATCCAATTGCAACTCCCGATGAAACTACGATCTATACGGTAACTGCTTCAGATGGAGATTGTAGTGGTACGGATAATTTATTAGTAGTAGTAGCCAGTGAATTAAATGCTGATGCTGGCAATAATACGAGTATATGTGCTAATGGATTTGTAGAATTATCTGCCAGTGGTGGTAGTGAATATAGTTGGTCACCAGCAGAAGGATTGAGCTGTACAGATTGCCCAAATCCAATTGCGACGCCATCAGAAACAACTACTTATTCTGTAATTGTTAGTAGTGGCAACTGTGATGATGAAGATAGTGTAACTGTCTTAGTAGAAGATGAGATTATCGCAAATGCTGGTCAAGATGTCAATATTTGTGAAGGAACCGAAGCCCAATTAAATGCAAGTGGTGGAGGCGAATATCTATGGAGTCCAGCAGAAGGATTGAGTTGTATAACTTGTCCAAACCCAATTGCCACTCCTTCAAGCAGCACCTTATATACCGTGACTGTTGATAATGGTGGTTGTATTGATCAAGATATCGTTTTTGTCAATATAAGCGATCAATTAAGCCCTTATGCTGGGCAAGATCAAGCCATTTGTACAGGAGAGGCGGCCCAATTAAATGCAGTAGGCGGAACAGAATTTAACTGGAGCCCACCTTTAGGATTAAGTTGTGCAGACTGTCCAAACCCAATTGCAACACCTAATGAAACAACCGTTTATACAGTTACTGTTTCAGATGGAGATTGCTTTGGTACTGATGAGATAATCATTGAAGTAGCAGATGAGTTGGTAGCAGATGCAGGCTCAGATGTTAGTATTTGTGATAGTGGTTTCGCTCAATTAGAAGCCAGTGGCGGTAGCACTTATAACTGGGAACCAAGCATTGGATTAAGCTGTACAGATTGTCCGAATCCAATTGCTGCACCTGATGAAACCACTACTTATACAGTTACCGTTAGCAGTGGAGACTGCTCGGATGAGTCTATCGTTTCCGTTATCGTAGCAGATGAAATTATCGCTGATGCTGGTAATGATTTGGATATTTGTGAGGGTACAGAAGTGCAATTAAACGCTAGTGGTGGTGGCGAATACTTATGGAGTCCTATTGAAGGATTAAGTTGTATTACTTGTCCAAACCCTCTAGTAAGTCCAACAGAAACGACGACCTATACTGTAACGATTAGCAGTGGCGACTGTGAAGCTGAAGCTTCAGTCACAGTTACTATTAATTCAGAAATTAATGCGGAAGCGAGTGAAGATGCTTCCATTTGTGAAGGGGAAGAAACACAACTAAATGCAACAGGAGGTTCTAATTTTTCTTGGTCTCCAAGTACAGGACTAAGCGCGGATGATATCGCTAATCCAATTGCGACGCCTGATGAAACAACCACTTATTATGTTACAGTTGGTATAGGAGATTGTGCATCGACTGACTCTCTTACTGTAGAAGTATTAGCTCCTTTAGAAGCAGAGGCGGGCGATGATTTATACCTTTGTGATGATGAATCAATCGAGCTAAATGCTTCTGGTGGTGATTTCTATTTCTGGGAACCATCCATTGGATTGAGTTCAACCAATATAGCCAACCCAATTGCTGCTCCTTCCGAAACAACAACTTATTATGTAACGGTATTCAGTGCCAATAGCTGTGAAGCAACAGATAGTGTAACCGTCTTTATTGTCGATGCTTTAGAAGCAGACGCAGGAGAAGATGTTTACATTTGTATCGGAGAAGAAGTGCAATTACAAGGAAGTGGAGGTACTGAGTATAGCTGGGAATATCACGAAAGCTTAAGTGATTTAGACATCGCTAACCCAACTGCCACTCCTACAGAAACCACTACTTATTTCTTAACCACTTCAAGTGGTAATTGTGAAGCAGAAGATGCACTCACCATCTTTGTTATTTCTGAACCTAGTGTGGAAGCTGGGGAAGATACGAGTATATGTGGTGGAGAGGAAGTAAGCTTAGAAGCAAGCAGTAACTTAATAGGAGATTATAGCTGGAGTCCAACGGAAAGTTTACAAAATGCCAATAGCGCTACACCTATTGCCTCTCCTACAGAAACCACTACTTATTACGTTACATTCAATAGTGGTATTTGTGAGGCAATAGATTCTGTTACAATCGAAGTTACAGCTAATCTATCTACTACTATTTCTGACAATACATCAATATGTACTGGAGAGTCTGTACAACTAAGTACTTCTGGTGGTTCTTCTTATGAATGGTCTCCAAGCACGGGCTTGGATGATGATAGTATAGCAGAACC
>JAHDDN010000065.1:14586-18245 GCA_020629335.1 Chitinophagales bacterium
CTTCTTATGAATGGTCTCCAAGCACGGGCTTGGATGATGATAGTATAGCAGAACCTACGGCTTCTCCAGAGGAAACAACCACTTATACTGTATTAATAAGCAGTGGAGAATGTACAGGGGAAGAAACAGTGACCATCGAAGTAAATGACACGCCTACTATTGACCTAGAAGAGGAAGTTAATATTTGTTTAGATGATGTAGTAGAATTGAATCCTAATGGGGCAGAAGGAGATTATACTTGGTCACCTCCTAATGGATTATCCAATGCTAATGTGGTTAACCCAATTGCTTCTCCAGAAGAAACAACCACTTACTATGCAACTATTAGTAATGGCTCATGTGAAGCAACCGATTCTATTACAGTAGTCATTGGTAGTGGACCGAATGCAAGTATTGTTTCGCCTCCACAAACTATTTGTGCAGGTGAAAGTATAGAATTAGAAGCACAAGGAGGAGTAGATTATTTCTGGTATCCAAATATCAATATATTCAACAATTCTATTGCTACTCCTACGGTATTCCCAACAGAAACAACTACTTATTATGTGGATATTAGCACCTCTCCTACTTGCTTTAAAACAGATTCTATCGTCATTACCGTAACCAATACAGATGATATTGAAGTTACGGAAGAGATTTTTGTATGTGCAGGTGAATCTGCTGAATTATCTGCAAGCGGAGGATTAAGCTATGATTGGCAACCTACTACTTACTTAGATGATCATACTTCTGCAAATCCAATCGTAACACCTGAATCCTCCATAGTCTACTATGTAACTATTGAGGGAGAAAATGGATGCGAATTCTACCAATCTGTTTTTGTCAACCTATTCGAAGAGGAAGAAATAGATGCTGGTAATAACCAATCTATTTGCCCTGGTGAATCCGTTGAATTATTAGCCAGCGGAGGAAATGCCTATAATTGGTCGCCTGCGGCTAGTTTGAATGATGATAATATCGCCAACCCAATGGCTACTCCTACAGAAACTACCACTTATACGGTAGTAGTCTCAAGCGGAAATGATTGTATTGCAACAGATCAAGTAACTATATCTGTCAATCCAATTCCTGAGATTTCTGCAGGAGAGGATCAAACAATTTGTTATGGAGAAACAATTGAATTAGAAGCTTCTGGTGGAGTAAATTATCAATGGTCGCCAGTACAAGGATTAAACTATGTGTTTACTTCCAGCCCTGAAGCTTCTCCAGAAGAAACAACTTTATATACCGTTACTTCGCAAAACGAATTTGGCTGCGAAAGCACTGCTCAAGTACTGGTAGAAGTATTAACTTATGAAGATATAGATGCAGGTAATGATGTCTTCCTTTGTGAAGAAGCTTCTGCTACGCTAAATGCAACAGGTGGCACCTCTTATAACTGGTATCCAGCAACAGGACTAAGCGCAACAGACATTCCAAACCCAATAGTTACGCCTACTGAGAATATCACTTACTTTGTAGACATAGTAGATGCAAATGAATGTAGCTATACAGACTCTCTAAACGTTTACTTCTTTGAACAAGCCTTAGTTGATGCTGGCCCTGATGTGGCTATCTGTGGCGGTGGAGCTGTTAACTTATTCGCAACAGGCGGTAATACTTATGAGTGGTCTCCTACGGACGGATTAAGTGATCCTACTATTGCGAACCCAATGGCCAATCCATCTGAGACAACTACTTATACAGTTAATATTACAAGTGGAGATGATTGTACAGCAAGTGATAGTGTAACGGTCACAGTTAATAATACCGAATCCAATCCAGGAGTCATGCCGACTGAAACACAGTTTGTCTGTGCAGAAGAATTTAGTAGCATCAGTACTAGCGATAGTATCATAGGTGATGCCGATGCTTTAGCTTATGTATTACACACATCTCCTACTTCAGATTTAGGGGAGATTTTAGCCACTAATACGACAGGAGAATTTGCAGTTGACACTTTAACGATGCAATACTACCAGCCTTATTATGTTTCTGCAGTAAGCGGGCCAACTGGATCCAACCCTGCTATCCCAGATTTAGATGGAGAATGCTTAAAGGTAAATGAAGGGACACCAGTAATCTTCTTAAGACCAATCAAAATAGATGTTTATGATGCTTGTATTGGACCTGATTTAGTCATCTTCTTTGTATTCACTGGCGGCTATCCTGGCTATGACGAAAGCTCACCTTTTGAGGTAGCTGGTACATTTGTCGGCGAAGCTTATCACGGATTAGGGGTGAGTTCAAGCTTTAACCAAGGAGAGAATCAATTCAGCATACAAGTAAATGATGCATTGGGTTGCGAAGCTGAAACAGCCTTATCTTCAACTACTGATTGTGCGGTATTACCAATTGAGTTAATTGATTTCGAAGGACAAGTATTGGATAATGCGAATCAATTAAATTGGTGGACAGCCAACGAAATCAACGCTGATTATTTCACTTTAGAACGATCATCAGATGGCTTCCACTTTGAAGCAATTACTCAGATAGAGGCCAAAGGAAATAGCACTACGACACAAGCTTATGAATATATAGACACAGATATCCAAACAGGCGATCTTTATTATCGCTTAGTATTAACAGACGAGGATGGCACACAAAGCATTCCTCACGGAGTGATTCTATTAAGTAGAACAAGCCATCCATTTGCTATCGAATCTATCTACCCAATACCAGCAGATGACGAATTACAATTAATCATTAATGCACCTGATGCAACCAACTTCCAACTGAAAGTATATGACTATACTGGAAGATTAGTTATGGAGCAATCAGAAAGTATTTTCACAGGAAGTAATGCATTAACATTACCAATTCAATCAATGGCTCCTGGTACTTACATCCTCAGCATAGAGAATGAAAACCACCAACTCATTGAGCGATTTGTGAAGTACTAAAGAAAAAGACGAGTGGAAAACCAGTTATGGTTCTCAACACTCGTCCGTTTCTGAGCTTTTACTCATAAGGCAAAGTTTAAACTTTGCAGGCAGGTAAGTAGTTCACCTTAATAACGCACCCCTCCCTGCCCTTATTATATATAGGGTCAAAATTAATGAAGGGCAATCGTAGAGAATTGCCCCTCATCACAAAAGTAAAGTTAAGAATGTTTGATTTTTTATATTAGGCAGGCAACTAATAGACCCCAAGGCTTTGTAATTCGCTGCTTACAATATTAAAAAAAATAATTAGTCAATAGTCGATGGTCCATAGTCGATAGTTTTTTAGACCGCTGCGCTGACAGATGTCAGATGAGAGATCGCTCGCTTTGCTCGCTGTCAGATTTTTTTTTGTCAATAGTCGATGGTCTATAGTCGATAGATCTTTTATTGGGCTTGAAATGACATATCTTCTTGTAAATGGCTTTCAAAAACTAAAAAATGAAGGCTATTTATCAATGAGATATGTCATTTCTATTATAATTAATCCGTTCATAATTCATAGTTCATAGTTAATTTGGGGCTTCCTGCTGCGCTCGTAAGGCGAGTGCGCAGCACGAGCCAAATATTATGCATTCATCATTATGCATTACGCATTGCAAGCGAAGCGCAGCAGTCGGGCTGTCCGTTCTTATGAGCCTGTTCGGAGGCTACTTCACTAAGGCATACTTGTCTGCCTTTCAGGCCAGCCTGCGTCTGCCTAAGTTCCGTAAGCCCCCTCTCGACGGCTCATACCAC
>JAHDDN010000577.1 GCA_020629335.1 Chitinophagales bacterium
TCTGTAGAACTCACCATCATTCTTAAATCAGCCACATAACTATTCCCTTTTAAATCCGGAACAGTACCCACATGATAAAGTTTGCCAGCCCCACTATTAGAACTCCACTGATAATTACCAATCAAACTCTGAACGATAAAACGGTCATAGGGAAACTCTAATTTCATAAAATCATTCAATTCCTTTTCTGTAACTATGGTATAGACACCTTGCCCTGCATTACTGTATGGAATTTTCACTACCGCTTGGCCACCCATTTTCTGAATCCATAAGGGGATTTCTGCTTTACTGACATCCCAGATGGTTTCAGGGGTATGAATTTTTAGTCCTATTTCTCTTAATTTGGCATTGAATAGGTCATAGGCTTTAGCAGCCACCATTTTGTTTCTGCCACCAGCCAAACAAGAGATAATAGGATTTAGTATTCTTGTTTTAGTATGCATAGGAATTCTATTCCACGGTCGTTGAGTTACATATCTAAAGGCTGATCGAATAGGTATTTCTTCATTTTCGTGTTTTATATAGAGAACCCCATTTCTAAATTGAACTAGTGGATTTTCATTCTGTTGATGAAAAGGAACATAATATACAGGCTCATCAAACACATCGGCCATTACTGCGGCATAGCCTGATGCTTCCATTGGATTTTTGTCATAAATGACCGCTAATTTGCCATCAATAATATTACGTTTTTTGGAAGCGAGAGGCTTGAAGGTTCTTTCTATTAATAGTCTGTAAGAACCATCTTCTTTATTATCATCTATGAGTGGCATTGATTTTTGCCCAGAAGGACAAGAATTATTTTCAATAATCACCATTTGTCTATTGCCTTTGGCGGAGGTAACATTGATCAAATCGGCTCCTGCCCATCGGAAGTATTTCGTGGGCGCACTTAATAGATCTATCAAAGCTTCCTTATTCACCATTGGGTGCATGTGACAATAGCGATTAATAATGCGCTCTTTGCTTAAATTAAGAAAGAAATTAACCATTGGATGGATGGTTGCATTGAGTGCCTTGGGATACCAATGATTACTCGCTTCAAATGAGTTAGGGTAGACTAATTGTGTCTTCTTCATTTTGTATGACTTACTAGAGTTTAAAAAATCTTATACTATAACTTTAAAGTATGCTAAAAGTCACTCACTAATAGTTATTATAAAGCAAAAAAACTAATAACCAAAAGACCTACTACTAACTTACCAAGAAACAGGCTTAGGGATGGTAGTGGTATGGGCCGTAATGGCCTGACTTATGGAGCTTAGGTAGCCGTAGGCTGGCCCTGCAAGGGCAGACAAGGATGCCTTAGCGAAATAGGAAGGACATAGGCCCATAAGAACGGACAGCCCGACCCTTTCTATTTTTTTCATTCGTGGGCGCACACATAGGTAGCGCCCCTACGTTCGAATGAAAAAAATAGAAAGGGGAAGCCCCAAAATAACAGAATAATTTGTTTGATTTATTCTCCGATTAAAATTTGAAAGCCTAAGCTACTGATCAAAAAAGTAGTATTTTTGTCATTAAATAGTTATATTTATATTTTTATTACATTTTTTCTCATTTAAAAACTAATTCTATGAAAAGATTAATACTCTTATTGAGCTGTATGCTCCCATTATTTTTGAACGCCCAAGTTATTTCTGAGGACTTTGAGAGCTATGATGAAGGCTTTTTTGAAGAACAAGCAAATGAAAATTGGGAAGGCTGGTTTGGTAGTATGACGCAAAGTCAAGTGAGCACTGAACAAGCATATTCAGGAGATAAATCATTGAAGATTTTTGATGGTACAGTAGATGGTTCTTCCGCTACAGAGTCAGATGTCGTTTGTGTATTTGATAATTTGACTTCTGGTATCTATGAATTATCAATGATGCAATATATTCCATCGGAAGATCCAGATGGCAATCCTGTTGGTGCTTATCTAAACTTGCAGCATAACTATACAAGTAGCGCAGGAAGCTGGGCAACAGAAATCGTTTTTGGTTCTTCATTGGATAATAATACTGGTTTTGTGAATGCAGGCGGTACGACTGAGACATTTGATGTCATCAATGATGAATGGATAGAGGTTCATTTCTTAATTGATATTGATGCGGATGAAGCTACTTTTAGCTATGGTGGCGATGCTATACAAACATGGACATGGAGTACTTTTGCTGATCCTAATAATACAGCAACTTTAAGCGATTTTAATGGCATCAACTTTTATGCTTCTTGTAGTCCTGATCAAGCAACTGCTTGTACTTCTTGGGCTTATTATGATGATGTAGTTGTTGAAGAAGTAGAAAGCTTAGCTTTAGGTACTTTTGACTTAGTAGGTCCAGCTGATGGAGCTGAGTTAGTCTTACAAGGAGGTACTCCTGAAGAAGCAACGATCTCGTGGGATGCTTCTGAAAATGCAGAAACTTATACTTGGACATTAGCAACCGACTCTGGTGATGAAGTCGTTTCTATTGCTGACTTAACAGATACTGAGTTAACACTTGATTATGCAACTATCATTGATGTACTAGATGGTGCTGGTGTAGAAGAAGGGGAGTCTATTGATTTACTTTGGAATGTATTTTCTTATAATGTAACAGACGAACTAAGCGCTGATAATGGTCCATTTGAAATTACAATGACTAGATTAGCTGGTGGGGTAATCATCGAAAGCACTGCTTTAAACGCTATCCAATTATATCCAAACCCATCTAAAGGTATGTTGAATATTGATTTAGGCAGTATAACTTATGATCTATTGGATATTCAGGTATTTAATAGTGCTGGTCAGTTAGTTTTAACAGCTCAAAATGAGGTCAACTTAGACTTAAGTGAGCAAGCTGAAGGCATTTACCAAGTATTATTGAATGTAGATGGTGAATTGAAGTCTGAAAGAGTGGTGTTGATGAAATAAG
>JAHDDN010000066.1 GCA_020629335.1 Chitinophagales bacterium
TGAGACGCGAATACTATGAAACGTGAAGAGAAGAGATGAGATGAGACGCGAATACTATGAAACGTGAAGAGAAGAGATGAGATGAGACGCGAATACTATGAAACGTGAAGAGAAGAGATGAGATGAGACGCGAATACGCGTCTTTACTTAATATTTTTATTTTGTTTTTCGTTGCCTCTTTTGAAGTTGCCTGTTATTTTGGCTAGGATGAGTTGTTCTTCTATTCCAGACTTTCCTACTATTTTTTTGAGTAAGGCCTCAGCTTTCTTTCCTTTGAGTACCATAATCATTTTTCCTTCATAAGAAATTAGTACTTTTTCTTTAGAAGATTTATAAGAGAAGGGATTATCTTTTAGCACATCATTCTTATCTATTTCTGCCATTGGGTATAATTCTACTTAACAACTACTGTTTTGACATTGACGAATTCTTTGAGACCGAAGGCGGAAAGCTCTCTTCCATAACCTGACTTCTTGATACCTCCGAATGGAAGTCGTGGGTCAGAGGAGGGCATTTCATTAATAAACACACTACCTGCATGGATTTGTCGAGATAATCTCGTCGCTCTTTCTATGTCTACTGTCCAAAGAGAGGCAGAGAGTCCATATTCCGTTTTATTAGCCATATCAATGGCTTCTTGGGTGTTTTCTACTTGAATTACCGAGGCTACAGGCCCAAATACTTCTTCATCAAAGACAGGCATTCCTGGCTGAACATTGGTTAAGAGGGTTGGGTGGAAAAAAGCACCTTCCAAATGAGAAGGCCTTGAGCCCCCCATCATGACTTTGGCACCTGCTCGAATGGATCTTTCCACTTGTCGTTCTAGCTTAACGGCCAATTCTTCTCTTGACATCGGGCCGATTTGTGTTTCTTCATTCATGGGATCGCCCATTTTTAGATGAAGCATATTCTCTTTGAAAAGCTGAACGAAGTGATCATGTACTTTTTTGGTTACAATAAAGCGTTTAGCAGCGATACAGCTTTGACCACAGTTTAATAAGCGTGATTTCACTCCGATTTCTGCTGCTAATTTCACGTTGGCATCGTCTAGGACAATGAATGGATCATTTCCTCCTAGCTCCATCACACACTTTTTGATATAGCGTCCAGCAGATTCTCCTACTTTAGCACCTGCTGCCGTGCTGGCTGTTACTGTGACAGCACTTATCCGATCATCAGCAATTAAGTTGCTGACTTTACGGATAGGAATGAATAGGTTTTGATATAAGCCTTCTGGTAAGTGTGCTTTCCTGAAGACTTCTTCAATAGCTAAGGCGCATTGCGGAACGCTTGGTGCATGCTTGATAATCACGGCATTACCTGCCATCAATGCAGGGGCTACAAAACGAAATACTTGCCAAAAGGGATAATTCCAAGGCATAATACCCAATATCACTCCTAAAGGCGAGTAGGTAATTATACTTTGGGAATAATCTGTTTTTATTTGTTCTTCCTTGAGATGTAATTTGGCGTGTTCAGCATAGTAATTGCATACCCATATACACTTATCTATTTCTGCTCTGGATTCCTTGATGGGTTTTCCCATTTCAAGGGTGATTAGACGTGCAAATCTTTCTTTGCTTTCTTCTAAAGCAAGCGCCGCTGCCTTTAATCGGCGGCTTCTGATATTAAATGCGCTGGTACGGTTAATATCAAAACCAAAACTTGCTCTTTTTAACACTTCTTCAATATTGGCATTGGATTGCATTTTGAAGCGTTTGAGCAATTGGTTTTTATAGGGGTTCGTAGTTGTAAATCTTCTCATTTAAACTAATAGCGGATAAAATAATTGCGAGTGTCAAAGCTACGATAAAATTATCACTCCTTAATGATTTTTCTAAGAATTTGATGTTTAGCTGCTTGTAAATTTAAGAAGTAAACACCAGATGCTAAGTCTTCCAATCCTAAGTTTTCATGATTTTGAATCATTTTTTCTATTAATTGCTGGCCTTTCGCATCATATAGACTTAGATGTAATTGATCAATAGGAGCTCCCCAGCTTATTTGGATATAATCAGCAGTCGGATTGGGAGCAATCTTCAGCTCAGCAAAATCGGCCTCTTCTATAGTAATAGGCGGTGCGCATGGATCTTCTGCCTCTAATGAGATAGGCCCTAAGGTAAAACTTTCGTTATTAGCATCTAAGACTGTTAAGCTAAAGTCTTCAGTGGGCTGAAATTGGAAGATATTAAAGGCTAAGTCTGTTATTGTTAGGTCAGGCGTACTGCTTAGTTGGTAGGGCGGAACTCCCCCATTAATAAGTACATTGCATTGAATCATACTGTCTACACATTCATATTCTGGAGCGATAATTAATGGCGAATCTACTATTTGAGTACTGACCATTAGGTTATTATCATAGCAAGTTTCGGCTGCTGCTAAGTTATGATTGATTTGCACTGAGAATGTATTTTGGCCTGCATAAGAATCATCCATCTCAAACTCGAATACATAAGTCGTATCATTAACTGGAGCCGCTACTTGAGCTTCTGTTAAGGTGTAGGTGGTTCCCAAAGCATTGGTGCGCTGTATCTTCAATACAAGCAACTCATCTACTATGGTTACTCCTGGGTTATGAGCTGTTACCTTAAGTGTATAACTTTCTAAATCCGTCGTTAGAAAACTGGGTTCAAATACTAAATCTGTTGATACATCTTCAAAATTATAGTCTGGCAAGTCTGCATTGGAAATACGAACAACAGGGTCCCCCTCAAAGTGATAAACTTGACTCATCACTTTGGCAATAGTATATGCTTCAGGGTCTGTCATTATATCTACATAATTAGCTGCTATTGCCTGTTGGATCGCTGCTCCCATTAATGGATTGGCTAATTCATTCGTTAGCTGCTCATAAATATCTTCTAAATAGGGGGCGGCATGCTCTTTATAATCAAAGCTTACACTCCCCAAATAGCTGACAGCTCCACTATTAGGAGCTAATACTAAAGATTCTCCCAAAGAAGGATTACTGGTACTATTGGTAAAATCTCCAATAAAGTTAGCCATGCTAAATACCGCAGGGTATTTAGCATCTATCCCCATGATGCTTGGGCTTAGTTCAAAATTTGTCATTCCCCAAAGTCCATTGGTATAATCTCCTTCTACTAAATTGATTAAGCCTACGCCTTCGCTAAGAATGTCGAGTACATTATCATATTCATTGGTAGTTGGAATGATGGGAGTAATAGCGGAACCAGGAAATTCATATATTTCAATCAGGCGAGCTAATTCCTCACCTTTGAAAGAATCCCCTTCTACATTCGCTTTTATATTATCTAAATAACTGCTCGTACTTAATAAGTCATCCGCAATCCCATCTTCTGGCGAATCATCTATAGTAGAGACTCTTCCAAGATTAAGCATTTTTTTAGGCCAGGTCCAATAATCGATATTACAGCTATCAGCCGCCCAATCTAAAGATTCATGGGCTGTTATTTTACTGAGATAATGGCTTACATCAGTACTATTCAAGGCGCTTATTCTTCCCACTGTAAGCCGTGGCCGATAATCTTCTGTACAACAGCTAGTCAAGCTATTATCTGAACTCGGAAATCCGTAAGTAGGCAGTAAATTAAAAACCGCTTGATCTTCATTAAAATGAGCAGTCGCATAATCTATGGCTTTACCTATTAGAAATAGGTGTGCTGGTTCTTCTGTCCAGTTATCTACTGCTTCATTGATAAAATGGCGAATCGCCTGTGGATGCTGAGCTATTCCGTGGCCAAATTGGTGGTATAATTGATCTATGCTCACCATTACTACTTCATAACTACCTCCTTGTTCCGAGCCTCGATAGGCCGCGTATTGACTTACAGGTAATTCCTCATTTTCTGCATCATTGAGGGAAGGGTGAAAAATGATGATGTAATCTCCTTGATTGCTCTCTTGAGAGAAGTCTGTAAATGTAATCGGGGCTAAAGTATCAATAGTGTTAGTATTGATAGAGGCTAAATTATTGATATATATATCCCGTTCTGATTCGGTATCTGCGCCTGCTGGCAACATAAATTCGTAGTTATCACCTGCTTCTACTGCTGTTAAAAACCAATTATTAGTCAGATCGTATAAGATGGTATTTTCACTACTTCCATTAAAGTTTTCGGCCACAATATATTCACTATCATTATTGGCTAAAGAGATATGAAAATGTGTTTTATTTTCGAGATTAAAGCTGTGGGGATAAGTGAGATTAATATAAGCTAGGGAGTTTCTATCATCACAATCATCACATAAGTTGCCTGTTGGATTAAATGTGATTTCTGTTTCATTTGGACCTAAATCGGCTAAATCAACAGGGAATTCATAAGTATTGACCAAAAAGCCATCATAAATTGCTTCTAGATAAAGCTCCTCCTCCAAGCTTACTTCTATGAAATGATCAAGAATTATATTCGGATCATCTTCTCTCCCCATTATTTTAAATTCTATTTCGGCTTCTACTCCTGCTTCTTGGTAAACACTCTTAGTAGCGATATCAAAGCTGATTGGGGAATCTTTAGTAATTAGATTAGAAACAAATCCTTCTCCTTCTTCAAAATCGCTATAGTTTGCAATGGCATCTGCTAATTCAAAACTTTCTCCACCATAGTAAGTGCTATTAGGTAGAACTTTGGAAGTGTGCATGAAGTAGTCCAATGGCTCCATACTGGAATCTATCTCATTCTCTATTTCTTGAAAACGCATTCCTGTGCCTTCTTCTGACCAAGTAATATAGTAGGATATAGCATCATTGAACAGGCTTAGATCAGGGGTAGTATGTGCAGCCGTTGATTCATATAGTTGTTCATCAAAATAACCGTCATTTCCTTGTGCATAAAACTCTATATAATCGCCTGCTTCTAAATTGGGCCCTTCGGCTACAACCCTTATGGCTATTTCTTCTCCTCTCGCAAATACTCGCCATTGGGCATGTTCGACTGGTAAATTGGTCTCGCTTAGGGCTTCAGCTGGGATTTGAATAATTCCTTCCTCATTCACTTCAAAGTGGTAAAAGCTTTTATCATAGCCTATTTCTTCGATCCATTCATTGGCGTATTGCCATTGGGCGTTTAGTGAGCTGATCGAAAGTAATAGCAAAATGCCTATAGTAGCCGACTTTATCATATTGATCATTTTTAAATTGGATGGCCAAATATACGACTTTTGTTACACACTTGGCTTAGGGATGGTAGCGATATGGGGCGGCCATGTGCTGACTTATGTAGCTTAGGTGGACGTAGGCTGGCCTGAAAGGCAGACAAGTACGCCTTAGCGAAATAGGAAGCGCATAGCCCCATAATAGCGGACAGCCCGACCCAATTATTTTTTGGCCATCGTTGGGCCGACACATAGGTACGGCCCCTACAGACGATGGCCAAAAAATAATTGGGGAAGCCCCAAATACTTAATTTACAGGCTATTAGCCTTGCTTTGCTGCTTGTGAAAGTGATAATATTTTTGTTTTAGCTTGTCATTATTGCTTTTTTAAAAATACTATTTTTTATTAAATTAAATTTAATAAGTATTTTTCATTCTACAAATATTCTTATGCATTTTAATAGTGGCATCTTATTTGAAGCTTTTTTCGCACTGTAAGCGTACAAAATGGACCTAAAGAAACCCAAAAAAACAAACAAGCATAATATTAAGACGATTCTTGAAGAAAATAAACTGTTAAAGGAGAAATATTTACTTTTAAAACAAAAGGAACGGATAATCCGTGTGATCAATGATTTTGCCGCCTCGATTCTTCAGGAAAAGACCTTAGATGATATATTATGGGCTATTGCCAAAAATGCAATTGCAAAGTTAGGCTTTGTAGATTGTGTGGTTTATATTGTAAATGAAGAAAGGCAAATTTTGATTCAAAAAGCGGCTCATGGGCCTAAAAATCCAAGAGATTTTGAGATTATCAACCGAATTCACGTTCCGATTGGAGATGGAATTGTAGGTACTGTTGCTCAATCTGGTAAAGCTGAATTAATAGTAGATACCAGTAAAGATCCTCGTTATATTGTGGATGATGCAGAACGACTTTCTGAGATTGCGGTTCCAATATTGTTAGATGGGAAGGTGATCGCTGTCATTGATTCTGAGCATCCTGAAAAGGGTTTTTACACAGAAGAACATCTTCAGATACTTAATACAATAGCCTTAATGTCAGCCTCGACGATTATGGCTGCGCTCACACAAAAGAAGCTGATTACTTACCAAAATCAATTAGAAGAAATCGTTGCTGAGCGCACTAAAAAGTTGAATAAGGTCATCCAAGAACTCCAAATTTCTAATAAGGATTTAGAGCAATATGCTTCTCTAGCTTCTCATGATCTCAAGGAACCTTTACGGACTATCAGTAGTTTTCTTCAACTGATCAAACAAAAGAAATCTAATCAGGCGGATACTGAAACACTTGAGTATATCAATTACTCCATTAACGCTGCTCAAAGAATGGAAGCGCTTTTAAATGGTTTACTAGAATATGCTAAGGTTCGTTCGGATCAATATAGTTTTAGTTTGGTTGATTTAAAGGAGGTTTTGACCGATGTAATTGATAGCCTATCCTTACGGATTCAGCAAAGTAAGGCTCAAATTTCTTTGCCTAAAAATTTACCCAGCTTACAGGGTTATAAAAGCTTACTCAATCAGTTATTTCAAAATTTGCTGACGAATGCGATCAAATTTACACCAGCAGATAGAGCTCCAAAGATCACGATTAATTATTTCGATAAAGATAGTTATCATCATTTTGAAGTAATTGATGAAGGAATTGGTATTAATCCAGCTTATTTGGAAAAAGTATTTGAGTTGTTTAGCAGGTTGCACTCCAAAAAAGCTTATGAAGGAAGTGGTTTAGGGCTTAGCCTGTGTAAGCGTATCGTTGAGATGCATGGAGGTCAGATCAGAGTAAAATCCGAAGGTGAAAATAAGGGCGCTTGCTTTTGCTTCAGTCTTTTAAAATTGGAGGACTCTAAATAGAAAAACGGCTTTTAAGTATTGGATGGATCGCTTATACAGTCCAATACCTAAAGCCGCTTCTAAAAAAATAGCTATGGTAATTCTGCGTTATATTAATAAGAGCAAATTTCTTGCAAATTGGTTGCATCTAAGTGAAATTTAAATTTTATTGGGGGCTTCCCCGATTTGTTTTTGCCATCGTATGTATGGGCCGTACCTATGTGTCGGCCCAAGGATGGCAAAAACAAATCAGGTCGGGCTGTCCGTTCTTATGTGGCTATGCAGCTCCTACTCTGCTAAGTGCTGCTTGTCTGCTAAAGCCAGCCATCGCATCACTAAGCGCCGTAAGTCGCAGCATGAACGCCACATACCACTTCCATCCCTAAGCCTTATTTCTGTTCTCCGACCAATCGTTTATGAAATTGACCATCCTTAAAGAATAAAAAGCTATCATAACGCTCTTTTCCTTTACCACTTCTCATCCAAAGGATAATCTCTTTTCGATTATTGACATAAGCCTTGGCTGAACAAAGCTGTTCTTCCTCCTCTTCTTGGCAATTCAAGCGTAGATTATATAAATTACTGAAGTTTTTTCGGGAAAGTTTTAATTCATCGCCATGGACGAGCACTTTAATACTAGTAATTTCTTTTTCTGGAAGCTCTTTACTCACTCCAATGGCTTTTCGACCATCTATTTTAAGGATTTCTTTCGTTTTTTTATCGTAAACCACCTTATGCTTATCCTCATTGAATTTACGGGTCTTAATCTCTATTTCAATAGAGTCGTTAGACAAAATAATTTTATTCTTATTAATTAGCTCTGCTTCTAATTCAGGATAATCAAATCCAATCAATCTATTCGACACTTTTTTTAAATTGGCTAAGCTAATAGCTAAATCTTTCTCTTCAAGGCCTTTCTTAAGTTTTATCTTATAAGAGTTTGTGGGAGTATAATTTGATTGGTTTTTTGATTTGTCAGAAGGATTTAACTCCCTGACATCCAAATGGGTAGTTTTATTTTCGGGATTCAGACAAGCAACTAAAGAAAACATCAAAACTATAGGGAACAGTTTTTTCATTTTATATTATTTTAATCAATTGATGACTAAAGATAATATTTTAGAATCTAATATTATAATATCTCATAAAAATCATAGCTTTAAACCTAATAAAATTTAGTTTTTTTTAGGATTCTAACTCAATAAACACTGAACTCATTTAAAGTTTTTTGGTGAAGCTGAAAATGAGCTGTTTTTTCGTAATTCAAGGCATTTTTGAGGTGCATAGCAGCGCTACGGGCCGATAAAATAACGCAGAAGTACGGAAAAATAGCCATTTTCTAAGCCAGCAGAAAAACTTTAAACGAGTTCACTTAGTTTTTTCCTTTTTATTCTTCCTAAACAAGTTTCTATTATCCAATAAATTATCAAAAAATTCGCTTAATGTGTCAAATTCTTCAGAAATGGAGAAACTAGCCCCTACTTTGTTATACCGCCCTGTAAAAATGTCATCATCGCTGATATTGAACAACTTAATTTTATATTTACCATCGGGGGTTATCTTGTATGTCACGATAAAATCGCCTGCAATAGCGATATTATCACTATTATCATCAGGCCCTTGTCCTAAATCAACATTTCCACCAATATCAATAGATATTCTATCATCTAAAAATCGCTTAGTAAAGACGAGCTTCAGCTCATCACGTCGATAATCTTCTGAGTATTCATCTGTTTCATTATATCTCCTCCAAACAAAATTCAAATCACTATCCGGTATCACAGATGAAATAACATCATCCAAATAAGAGGAAAGCTGTGCAGATAAGAATTCGCTCACAGTAGTATTAACCCCATCCAAAATGGAGTTAGATCCTCCTCCGATACCTAAAGATTCATAGGGCATAAATTTATTCAAAACCATGAGTCCGAATACTTGTTTATTAAACTCATTAACACTCTGCTTACTTAATTCATCTAATCGTCTACGAGTAAGATTATCAACACCTGACAAGCCTTCTTCTGGGAAGTCGATTCTGAAAGAAAGGTCAGGACTTGATAATTCGCCTTTCATATTTAGGTAGAGATCAACTGGCACCCTTTTCTTAGCTGCATCAATTTGATTATCCTCGATAAGGTCTTTGATAAGATCATAGCGAGAGGCTTTTGCATTATAGATAGCATCTAAATCTAACTGGGCATTATAAGGATCCCCTGTAAAACGTATCTTTCCTCCAGGTTTGATCTCAAATGGCTTCGCAACGATATTTTGTAAAGTAAAGAGATAATCTCCTTCCGAAACGGTATAATCGCCTGCCATAGAGAAATCACCTAAGGTGCTATATTCAATTTGCAAATCACCAGACCCTCGTCCTCTCAAAATATCACCTGTTTGTTGATCCAATATAATTTGCACTTCCGCATCAGGAGTAATAGCCAATTGCATTAATAGATTGAGATTACTATAAAAAGTACTTTCATTCACATTTTCTTTCTCCGAACCATCATTTTCATCGTAAACAATAAAGCTATAGAAGCCCTCCTCTCCTTCATACTCCTCACTCGATATAGGGATGTAGATGTAGGTATTTTCATTGGAGCTAGCATTAATATTGATGTTAAAATCATCAAATGGGCCAGTAAACTCTACCGTTCCTCCTGCATAGGCTGTTCCATAAAAGGTACTATTATCATTAATGCTGGTATTCATAAATAAGAAATTATCAGCAGTAGCCAATCCTTCCAAACTCAATCGTTTAAAATCATTGAGATAGAGGGTGCCATTGAATTCAGCTTCATTATTATCCTTATCGAAGATCGCTATATTTTCGAAGCTGATATCTCTTCCCTTAATCGTTACGCTATCATCTTTAAAAGTATAATGAGTGTTAAGGAAACTTACTGTAGTACCAACATCTTCCACCCATAATCCACCCGAGAAGTCTAAATCGGCAGGATCACCTTTTACTTTTAATTGGCCTCTACCCTTTCCATGTGTATTTCTGATATTTTGCCCTATCAATTGCTCTAAAAATGCAAGCGCAAAAGTATTGATATCTACTTTTAAATCTAAAGTCCCCCTCTCTCCTACATTAGGAGCAGAATTAGGCATATAGTAACGACCTTTCAAATCTAAGTTATATAGGTTGCTTGCGGTCTTACCATCTAATTTTGCAAGGGTATCACTTTTTAATCTGGTACTGAGATTGATGATGTCTGAATTCTTGCTATCTTGTCTGGCGGAGAATAATACATCCCCTAATAATTCTTCTTTAAATACGGTATTTTCTATTTTAAAACTGGAAGCGATTTTGGGGTCTACAAACATATTTTTGGCGGATACACTACCTGTCACCGTTCCATCAAAAGTTAGGTTTTCTTTGTCTAACATATCACTGACGGAACCGAGATCAAATTTTTCTGCGTATAATTCTGCATAGTTTTTATGATTTCGAGAGGGGCCACTTTTAATACGGAGGCTTTGTTCCCCTTGTACTAGTTGTAGGTTTTCTATACTGAAATTTTCTCTGTCATAATAAGCCATATTCCCAGTAGATGCTTCCCATTTTTTGCCCCCTATATAAATCTCTGTTGATTCGATATCCAATTTAAAGGTATCGCTATCGCTATACAATAAAGCGCCTACACTAAAGCGGTTAAGTGCTGAATCATTGGCTGCCTTCAAATTAAAACGCATACTATCATTAAAGATCATTCCATTGCCTTTAATATCTGGAACGAGTATATTATCTCTCCTAACGCTATCTACTGAAAAATCAAATCTAAAATCTTCAGGATCTGAATCCCCTTTTAATTCAAATCCACTTAAAAATACTCCATCATAGATTAAGCTATCTATAGAAGCAAATAAATCCAGTTGTTTATCTGCGCTACTAAAGCTTCCTGTAATTAATCCCTTAGGTAAACGCTCTAATTTAGGCACCCAAACTTCAAGTAAACTTACAGGATCTTTTATGTCAATATTGAAATCTATATTTTGTTGTGCAATCTCTGCTGGTGGAGGATCATCAAAGCGATATGGGAAATAGGTTTGTAAATAACTTTTGAAAGTATTGCCTAATTCTTTGAAGCTATAGTCTCCCAAAAACCTAGCATCTAACACATCAGAATTAAATTCAAAAGAACGAATACCTTCCACATAATTAGACTTCAAAAAGACGGTATCTAAGAGGATTTCTTTGCCATTGGTAGTCACTAAGAGATCATCAAAATAGGCTTCCCCAACGATATTATCTATATTGTTTCCAGTCAGGCTTAAATTACCAAAGCCGCTGATAATCATATCTTCTTTGCTTAGGTTTAATGCTTTTAAATCTAGTTTATCTGCAAAGGCTTCAAACTTTAATATTGGCAATTCCTCATTCATATTCACAAAGCCTTTAAAGTCTAAGCCCAAATTATCATCATAAGCAGAGAATTCTCCTTTAAATTCTTTCTGACCAAAGTGTCCATTAATAGTAATATCCTCATAATGATATCCATTGTATTCTAAATGATCAACTGTACCATCAATATTAAAATCTAAGTCGTCAAGTTTGAAGCCCTTTCCTTCTACTTTAGAGGAGAAAGAAACCTTTCCATATTGCTCAGTATTTTCTAACCAGACTCCTAAATCAAAATCATTCAATGTCAAATCTCCTGAATAAGAAGGCATTTTTCCTAGCTTCAGATTAATATCTGCTGAAACACTACCTATTTGAGTAGTCAAGGTGCCATCGCTTACAAAATCATTCATAAAGCCTGTTAATCGCCCTTGATAGGTCATTCGGCCCAATTCGTTAAAGTTGTTGGGTAAGTTTACCCCCTTTAGCCACTGTTTTAAATCTGTTGCCGCTGTTACTAAGCGATCGACTTTTAGATCTACAAAAGTGGATTCTATATTAGGTAATCCACGTAACTTTACTTTTCCTTGGAAATAAGAATATTGGCCAAAAGCAATTTTCAAGTCATCTCCTCTTAAGCTTGATAATTTACCTTTCAACTTCCCTGACACATCAATATCCTGTTTTAAATAATCTCTCAATGCTCCATCCTCAATTTTAGGGACAAAGTAAGCAAGGTCTTTCAATTGTACTCTACCATCCACCAGGTTGACACTCATTTTGACTTTGCTATCAAATTCATCAAAATCTTTGAATGATTTAAAATTCACTTCTAAACGGTCGGATAAATAGCTATGTGGAGTAGTAAGCTCCATCTCTGTTAAACTAATATTTTTAGAAGACATATGCAGTTGGCCTACTAAATTGCTTAATGTAAATCCCGATTGCTCACTGAAATCAAATTGCTCAAAAGAAGCACTCAAGGAGTCTTCCCCAAAATAGAAATCATGGACATGCCAGTTGACGGTACTTAACTGTATATTTCTTAAGTCTACGACATTAGTACGCACCCTTTCATAACGAGTATCTCCTAAAGAGAACCATCCATCCGCTAAGCCCCAATGGGTCAGTTTAAAAATCCATCCAGTTGTATTAATTTTATCTGTGGGAGGCTTTTCTTTTTTGGGTTCTGTTCTATTGCTAGGAGCATGATTGTATATAATTACCGGATTATCAATATTGATAGCAGCAATATCTAATATTTTATCTGCTAGTGACAAATCATTCATTTCCAATGCTGCATAAGGTAGATTCGCGCTAAGAAAAACACCTCCTAAATTATCTGCTAATAAAAGGTCTGTTTCTCTAATAATTAACTGATCAATGTCTAGCTCCCAGCTTGTCTTTGTCGTTTCTTGTTTGACGCTTGTATCTGCTTGTTCGGGTTGGGTGTCTGCTCCTAAAAGACGTTGAATGATATAATCAAAATTATATCCACTTTCTTCTGTTTCTCTTGAAATATTAATGAATCCATTATCTAGCTCAATGTTCTCTAAAGCAATGGTTTTGTTAAGGAGGGCCATTTGTCGAACATCTATTTTAAGGCTTCCTGCATAGAGGAGGGTATCACCAGCCTCATCTTCCATATAAATATTGCGTAAATCTAAGCCATCAAATATGTCTACAGCTACCGCATCTACACTAACTTTGGTCCCTAATTTATCTTCTAAATAAGATACAGCTTTCCCAGCAACCCATTTTTGCGTATTAGGACGTTTGAGAATCCATCCAAATACCAACAATAGGAATAATAAAATAACTAATATCCAAAGCAGGATACTAATAATATTTCCTGCGTTAATTCTCAATTAATTGGTTTAATAATATAAGTTTAATGCTTGGTTTGAGAATTCAAATTAGCACAAAGTTAATTGAATATCATTGAAAAATAGCAATACCTCATTTAGACTTTGTAATTTTGTGAGTGTAAAGCGCCATAATCAACAGTTTTTGTTATTTTTGGAACTTTTTGACTCTGAAGTTTTGCATTTTGATGCAAAAATTTCACACAATTTCATTTAATATAGTATCAAATTGCCAACAATACTTGCCATAGAATCTTCTTGTGATGACACTTCAGCAGCTGTTATAAAAGATCGTCTTATACTATCTAACGTAGTTGCGAACCAAGAAGTACATAAAGAATGGGGCGGAGTCGTCCCTGAATTAGCTTCAAGAGCCCATCAGGCTAATATAGTACCAGTAGTAGCCAAAGCACTAAAAGACGCTAAAGTCGAAAAAAGTGAGTTAGATGCTATTGCTTTTACTCAAGGACCTGGCTTATTAGGGCCTCTATTAGTGGGGGCCACTTTTGCCAAAGGAATGGCTATGGGTTTAAAAATTCCATTGATTTCAGTGAATCATATGCAGGCTCATGTATTGGCTCATTTTATTGATGATCCGAATCCCACTTTTCCTTTTCTGTGTTTGACAGTATCTGGAGGGCATACGCAAATTGTCTTGATTAAGTCTCCGATGGAGATGGAGGTTTTGGGAGAGACTTTAGATGATGCAGCTGGCGAGGCCTTTGATAAAACGGCTAAACTTTTGGGGCTTCCCTATCCAGGTGGGCCTTTAGTTGATAAATATGGAAAAGAAGGCAATCCGACCGCTTTTCAATTTGCAAGATCAAGGGTACCTGATTTTACTTTTAGTTTTAGTGGGATTAAAACTTCAGTCATGTACTTTTTAAAGAAGGCTGAAAAGGATGATCCTAATTTTATTCAAAATAATTTAGCGGATCTTTGTGCTTCCATTCAGAAGTGTATAGTGGATATGCTTTTAGATAAAATCCAAAAGGCTGCCAAGCAATTGGATATTAAAGAGATCGCTATTGCTGGTGGCGTATCTGCTAATTCTCACCTCCGTGAACGCATCAAGGAATTAGGCCAGCGCAAGGGCTGGAATGTTTATATTCCTCAATTTCAATACTGTACAGATAATGCGGCTATGATTGCGATTACGGCTCATTATAAATTTCTTAATGATGATTTTGCTCCTTTGGATGTGATTCCTAAGGCAAGATTTAAGTTGGGGGAAAAACTGTAACAGAGAAACTGATTAACTGGTCAACTGAGAAACTGAATAACTTTGATAGGTATTCGGTTAACCCTGTGAGGGGAGAAGGCTTAGGGATGGAAGCGGTATGTGGCGTCCATGGCCTGACTTATGGAGCTTAGGTAGCCGCCGGCTGGCCCGAAGGGCAGACAAGGATGCCTTAGCGGAATAGGAAGGACATAGCCACATAAGAGCGGACAGCCCGACCTGATTCTTTTTGCCATCGTTGGGCCGACACATCGGTACGGCCCCTACGGACGATGGCAAAAAGAATCAGGGAAGCCCCAAATATATAGTCCACCACATCAAAATTCACAAATCCTGACGTGGTGGACTATATAAAAAAATAAAAAAGCGCTTAACTCTAATGAGATAAGCGCTTTCACTTGTTGAGTGTTTATCGTTTTACTTGAATACTATTATTCTAATTAATTCTTCGGCTACTTTAGATTCGAGTTTACAGAAGTAGACTCCATTACTATAGTTACTTGTGTTAAGGTTCACGCTATAAGTTTCGTTTCCTTTCACTTTCATTTTGTCAACCTCTTCTACTAATTTACCTTGAATATCATAAATAGCTATTGTTACTTTATCATTTTCAGCTAAAGTGAATTCGATCGTTGCGTCTTCTTTAACTGGATTTGGGTAAGCTTTCATTTGGATATAAGGCTGGCCGTCCGCTCCTGTTTTGAATCGGCTATCTCTTTCTTGAGTTACTAAGTAAGTAGCTGTTGTAGTCAGAGCTGGCTGTTGATCATCTGTAACGGTGACAGTGTAGAAGCCTTGAGTCAGATTAGAAATGGTATCTGTATCTGAGCCATCTTCATGCAATTGGTAATAGGCTAATGGGCCGCCCCACTCATAATCATAAGGCTGCTCTCCTCCTTCAACTTGAATAGCGATGCTTCCTGTATCATCTCCGTCATCAGGTTGGATTTCGTAATAGATGATATCCAGCGCACTATCTGTATTGGAGTAGACTACCATATCCTCTGTACAAGGATTAGAATCTGTGATGGTTACGGTCCAAGTTGCATTTACATCATATAATACGCAAGCTGTTCCTGAAGAATCTTCGTCAGCTCTAAAGTATTCGTCATTAGTAGACCATTCGAATATATAAGGCCAAACACCACCTTCGATAGTAATTTGTGTAAATGAGTATTCTTCATCATCAGGAAGATCTTCTTCCATGATTTCTGCTTCTGCTACATTAATTTCGATAGGAGCGAATGCCATTTCTTGGCAAACTGTTTCGCCACCTTCACAGTAGCAATCGAGGCAATCATCTGCATTACTTACATAATCTAATGGTCGCCCTGTTGTACCACCTACACAGAAACCACAATCATTCATAGTTGCTTCCCCGTCTAGGATACCAGCGCAGTCTACACATTCGTTGGCTGCTTGGCCTGTTGTACCACCTACACAAGCTCCACATTGATCTATGTAAGCACTACCATTAGCTACACCTGCACAGTCAAGACATGTTGCATTTGGTTCTAAACCTGTTGTACCGCCTGAACAGATATCACATTCATCTACGCTTGCAGAACCATTTGGCACACCTGCGCAATCAGAGCAACCGACATTAGGTTCAATGCCTGTATCTCCACCTGAGCAAACGCCACAGTTATCAATACTTGCGGTCCCGAATGCTACGCCTGCACAATCAGTACAGCTTACATTAGGAGTAATACCAGTTGTACCACCTGTACAAACACCACAATTATCAATACTTGCTGTACCATAAGCTACACCAGCACAATCAGAACAAGAAGCATTAGCAACATTTCCGCTTGTACCGCCTGAACAAACACCACAGTCATCATAAACAGCAGTGCCATTGGCGACTCCCATACAATCCATACAGTAATAATTGATTTCTATTCCTGTCGTACCGCCTGTACAGTAGCCACAATCATCCACTATTGCCGTACCATTTGGTACACCGGCACAATCTGTACAAGTTCCGTTTGGTAATAAGCCTGTTAAGCCGCCTGTACAAACGCCACAATCATCAATACTTGCTGTGCCATTTGGTACACCCGCACAGTCTTTACAACTTTCATTAGGCTCTTTACCTGTTGTGCCACCTGTACACATTCCGCATTCATCTATGCTTGCACTACCATTTGGCACACCTGCACAATCTATACATTCTGTATTGGCTTCTAAACCTGTTGTGCCACCTGTACAGTAACCGCAATCATCAATAGTTGCAGAACCATTTGGTATACCTGCGCAATCTATACAAGTCGCATTCGGTACTAAACCAGTTGTACCGCCTGAGCAAATACCACATTCATCCACTGAAGCTTCGCCATTGGCAACGCCTGCACAATCTAAGCAATAGTAATTTACTGGTATTTCAGTTGTACCACCCGTACAATAACCGCATTCGTCTATCGCTGCTTCCCCATTAGGAACACCAGCGCAATCCGCACAAGAAGCATTCGCTTCTAAGCCTGTTGTACCGCCTGAACAAATACCACAATCATCTATCGCTGCGCTACCATTTGGAACGCCTGCACAATCCGTACAAGTTGCATTTGGCTCTAAGCCTGTTGTGCCACCCGAACAAATACCGCATTGATCGACTAAAGCAGTTCCATTCACTACACCAGCACAATCGGTACAATTTGCATTAATTTCTAAACCAGTTGTACCGCCTGAACAAACACCGCAATTATCAATAGCTGCTTCCCCATTCACTACTCCAGCACAATCGGTACAATTTGAGTTAGCTTCAATGCCTGTTGTGCCACCTGAGCAAACACCACATTGATCTATTGATGCTGTACCATTCACCACGCCTGCACAATCTGTACAAGAAGCATTTGGCTCTAAGCCTGTCGTACCGCCTGAACAAATGCCACACTGATCGACCAAAGCCTCTCCATTTGCTACGCCTGCACAGTCCATACAATAATAATTTATTTCTATTCCTGTAGTACCACCTGTACAATAGCCACATTCGTCTATCACTGCTTCCCCATTCGGTACCCCTGCACAATCTGCACAAGAAGTATTGGCTTCTATACCAGTTGTACCGCCTGAGCAAATACCACATTGATCAACCGAAGCTGAACCATTTGGTACGCCTGCACAATCCGTACAAGTTGCATTCGGTACTAAACCAGTTGTACCACCTGAGCAAATACCACATTGATCAACTAAGGCATCGCCATTAGGAACTCCTGCACAATCCGTACAATTTGAATTCGCTACTAAGCCTGTTGTGCCACCCGTACAAATACCACATTCATCTATTGATGCGGTACCATTCGGTACGCCTGCACAATCTGTACAAGTTGCATTAGCTTCTAAGCCTGTTGTACCGCCTGAGCAAATACCACATTGATCAACCGAAGCTGAACCATTTGGTACACCTGCACAATCTATACATGATGCATTCGGTACTAAACCAGTTGTACCGCCTGAACAAACACCACAGTCATCCACTAAGGCATCGCCATTAGCTACGCCTGCACAATCCGTACAATTTGAATTGGCTACTAAGCCTGTTGTGCCACCTGTACAAATACCACACTGATCAACCGAAGCTGAGCCATTTGGTACACCTGCACAATCTATACATGATGCATTAGGCACCAAGCCTGTTGTACCGCCTGAACAAACGCCACATTGATCGACTAAAGCCTCTCCATTTGCTACGCCTGCACAGTCCATACAATAATAATTTATTTCTA
>JAHDDN010000067.1 GCA_020629335.1 Chitinophagales bacterium
TTGGTCTTGGAGGGAAGCCTCAATTTTCAATATATGAGTGGTGATTTGCGTTTTACGGCTTAAATTTAACTATTAGGGCTTGTAGAACTTAGTCATCATAAAGCTATTTCGTATTATTGTGGCTTGATATTCGTAGGCTTAGGGATGGAAGCGGTATGTGGCGGCCATGCAGCGACTTACGGCGCTTAGTGATGCGCAGGCTCCAATAAGAGACAAGCAGCACTTAGCAGAGTAGGAGCAGCATAGCCACATAAGAGCGGACAGCCCGACCATGCGCCTTTGGGGAATGATAAATGCATAATGATGAATGACAAATTTGTTAGTGTATTACAGTTGATTAAGGAGCGCATGGGAAGCCCCAAATTTGGTAGATTAGTTAATTTGTTAAATAGTGTATTAATTGATATTTACTTTTTAGTAAAACTGATCAAGCGATATACCAATCAACTACTTAACTAATATAAAGTGAGTAGTAAATTGGTTGAATAGTTGATTAGAAAAGTTGATATAGATATATGAAGTAACTACTTAACCAGTACGCAAATTAAAAAATTCAACAAATATTATAAAACATAATTAATGATGCAATCAAAATTTAATTCCTTACTGCTTTTCTTTGTGCTGATGACTGTAGCAGCAGTTTCTTCCCAAGCGCAAACACAAAAATTAGAGACTGACGATGTAATGTATCAGAAGAAAATGAATTCTTTTTTATCTGTATTGGATCGTTATTATAAGGCTGATGTCGATAAAGAGAAAGTGATTGAAGATGCGATTAAGGGAGCATTGAAGGAGTTGGATCCGCATTCAAATTATTATTCTGCGGAGAGTTTGAAGAAGGCGAATGAGCCATTAGAGGGAAGTTTTGAAGGAATTGGTGTACAGTTCAATATCTTGAATGATACCATTTTTATTGTAGCGAGTATTCCTGGTGGTCCGTCTGAGAAGTTGGGTATTATGGCAGGAGATAAGATCGTAACGATAGAGGAGGAGGTTGTAGCAGGAAATGGTATTACGAATGATGATGTGGTGAGTAAGTTGCGAGGTAAAAAAGGTACAGAAGTAGATGTACAGATTAAGCGTGGCAATGATGAAGGATTATTGGACTATACGATAGTGCGGGATAAAATTCCTATTTTCAGTATGGATGCAGCTTATATGGTTACGCCAGAGATTGGTTATATTAAGTTGAATCGTTTCTCAAGAACAACGACGAAGGAATTTAAGGAAGGCTTAGCCAGCTTAAAAGAGCAGGGCGTTCAGGATTTGATTTTGGATTTGCGTGGTAATGGTGGAGGTTATTTAGAAGAAGCCTTTAAGATTGCTGATGAGTTTTTGAGCAAGGGGAAGATGATTGTTTATACAGAAGGTAGAGCTTTTTCTCGTACGGATAGAAAGGCCACCTCTAATGGCGGTTTTGAAAGCGGTAAAGTGGTGGTATTAGTAGATGAGAATTCTGCTTCTGCCAGTGAGATTGTATCAGGAGCGATTCAGGATTGGGATAGAGGTTTAATTATTGGTAGAAGGACTTTTGGTAAGGGATTAGTACAAAGAACATTCAATTTACCAGATGGTTCGGCGGTTAGATTAACGGTATCGGATTATTTTACGCCTTCAGGTAGATGGATACAAAAGCCATATGATCAAGGACGTGAAGAGTATCGTAAAGAAGTGAGAGAGCGTTTTGAAAAAGGGGAGTTAACAGATGAAGACAAAGTAGAATTGCCAGATTCATTAAAATTCAAGACATTGAGAAATGGTCGTGAAGTATATGGTGGTGGAGGTGTAATGCCTGATATTTTTGTTCCATTGGATACGACTCAAAACTCAGATTACTATACAGATATTAGAAGAAAAGGATTGATGAGCAAGTTTGCGTTGAATCATATTGATCAGAACAGAACGAGTTTATTAAACGATTATAAAGACATTAAGAGCTTTAATGATAAATTTGAGCTTTCGGAAGATTTATTAGAAGAGTTTTATGCCTTTGCAGCAGAAGAAGGAGTGGAAAAAAATGAAGAAGACATTAAAACATCTTTCTCTTTCATTACTTCTTATATCAAGGCATTGATTGCTCGTAACTTATTTGAAAGAGGAGCTTTCTATCAAGTAATGAATAAGGAAATAGACGCCTATCAAAAAGCGATAGAGGTCTTGACAGATGATACTTTTGACAAAATGAATATTCATTATAAAGGGGGGGATGAGTAGTTGTTTGTCCTTTATTCATGGGTTCAGAGTTGTTCATCCTTTAATCACTCCAGAAGCAGAGTGATATTTTGGATATAATTAAACTATGAAAAGCAGTTATTACATATCAGTTATCAAGGAAGATATAGAGACCCTATTATCTGAGGAAAAGAAGTTAAGTATAGCTCGACTTAGAGATAGGGTGAAGTTGATTCGTCTTTTGAAGGAGGGAATAGTCCCTAATTTGAAAGCGGCTGCTAAGGTAGTTGGTATGAGTGAAAGGCAGGCAATTCGTATGTGGAATATGTATAAAAAAGAAGGTTTGTCTGCCATAACTGCCACCAATTACAAAGGCAAGAAATCTAAGTTGACCGAGGATAAAGAAGAAATGCTTATTCAGCAATTGGCCAATAAAGGTTTTGAGAATTTAGCGGAAGCCCAATCTTGGATACAAAATAATTTAGGAAAAAATTATACTGTACCAGGTGTTTGGACTTTATTAAAGAGAATAAACGGTAAGAAGAAAAAAGACCAAATAACAGAGGTCAAGAATCCCAAAAAACGAAAATGAAATTAAGCTTAGGCTTTTCTCCCTGTCCCAATGATACTTTTATATTTGATGCAATTGTCAATCAAAAATTGGCGTCAAATATAGATTGGGAGATACATATTGCTGATGTAGCAGAACTCAACCAAATGGCATTTAATAATCAATTGGATGTTACTAAACTGAGTTATCATGCATTTGGGCATTTGACTAAGGATTATCAATTACTAAATGCAGGAAGTGCATTAGGGAATAATTGTGGTCCTTTATTGATTGCTAAAAAGCCTTATACGGAAGCAGAAATCCCCCATTTGAAAATTGCCATTCCTGGCGTATATACCACTGCCAATTTCTTATTGAGTATTGCTTATCCTGAAGCGAAAGATAAGACTAGTATGCTTTTTTCAGAAATTGAGTTAGCCGTTTTAAGTGGAGAATATGATGCAGGTTTGATTATCCATGAGAATCGCTTCACTTATCAGGATAAGGGTTTGGTTAAATTAAAAGATTTGGGAGCGTATTGGGAACAGACATATTTGCACCCAATCCCCTTGGGTGGCATTGCTATAAAGCGCACTTTAGCAGACGCTACCAAAAAAGAGGTCGATGAGCTAATTGCTAAAAGTGTAGCAAAGGCATTTGAGGACGCTGAGGGCACGATTCCTTATGTTCGACAATATGCTCAAGAAATGGATACGAGTGTTATGATGAAGCATATAGCGCTCTATGTGAATGATTACAGCCTTGATTTAGGTGAAAAAGGTCGTCAAGCGATTAAAAAGCTTTATGATTTAGCAGAAAACAAAGAATTAATTCCCTCTATTGTTTCTCCTGTATTTGTTTAAACATTTAATAAAACTTATCAACAACACAATTCGCTGTTAATCAGTGCGGTATGTCTTTATTTAGTGCGTTATGGCAATAAATCTTGAAAAAAATCCGTTGTGAATTCGTGTTTCTACCAAAAAATATTTGCTATATTGCGTTATCAAATTATTAAAAAGTGATGATTGTATAGTGTATTTGCTTAGGTAGTGATAGAAAACTAAACATCCAATGAAATTACTTAGATCGCTTGTTATTATTGCATTGATTTTTACATTTTCAGAGGCTCTTAGCGGCTCTAAATCAGTAAATTTAAATGCTTCATTAATCAATATTTCAGATGCAAAAGAGGTAAAAGCATTAGCTTTTGAAGATCATATAGCGAATTTATACCAGCAGATGGACTTAAAAAGCCTTGAGATGAATTTTGAGGCATTTAAATCGGGCATGGTAGGATATTATAATTTGCTTGAAAAACGCCTTATTAGCAATGCAGAAACACTTTCAATCATAGATTTTCAAAAGCCATCTACTCAAAAAAGGCTTTATATCCTGGATTTAAAAGAAAATAAGTTATTATACCACAGTTTAGTCTCTCATGGCAAAAACACGGGTAATAATTATGCAAAATATTTTTCAAATAAGCCTAATTCCTATCAATCAAGTTTAGGATTATTTAGGACAGCTGAGACTTATCATGGTAAACATGGGTATTCACTTAGATTAGATGGGCTCGAGAATGGTATTAATCACAATGCTCGGGATAGAGCTATTGTGATGCACAAAGCGGACTATGTTTCAGAATCTTTTGTAAACAGACGAGGCCGCTTGGGAAGGAGTTGGGGGTGCCCTGCACTCCCAGTTGAAGACAGCAAAAATATCATTGATCAGATCAAAGATGGGACCTGCCTATTTATATTCTTTGATACGGATGAATACGCAAACGAATCAGATTATCAAGACTACAATATAGCGATTGATTCTTATTTTGATCAATCCACTTAATTCATACTTTTTTATACATTATTGGGACTCAACATTTAAGCACTTAAACACCAATTTAATTAATTCAAGCTATCTATTTTAGCTTGTTTAGGGTGAGCTATATAATGAACTCATTTAAAGTTTTCCTACTGGCTTAGAAAATGGCTGTTTTTCCGTATTTCTTCGTTATTTTTTCGGTCCGTAGCCCTGCTATGCACCTCAAAAATGCCTTGAACTACGAAAGAACAGTTAATTTTCAGCTTCATTATAAAACTTTAAATGAGTTCAATATGCCCTATCATTATTTAACTTTATACCATAATAATGAACAGGATAACCTATTGTTTTTCGATTTTAGTTTTATTTGCTTTAACTTCTTGCTCTAATACAGAAGAGCAAACAAAGGAAGTATCTAATATGGAGGGGATAATGAAAGATGCCAATAAAACGGCGTCGTCCCATAAAAACTTTGATAAAGCATATAAGATTAATGAACCGCCACGGACTATTAAAGATTATTTTTTTCTATTGCCTGATAAACATTTAAAAGGCTTAGGATCAGAAGCAAGTAAGCAATTAGCCCTTGCTCAGGATAATCAATCTGAATTGATTTGGAATGATCAAGATCAATTCCTTTATATCAAAAACCCCAAGTGGGAAAATACGCTTTCTTTATACGAGTTAAAGGATGGCGAGAAAATTTTAGCCGTCGGCTCAGGTGTTTGCCTAGATGCTTGTTGCGAGTGGGATACACAGTTCCTTCAATATAAGGATAAAGAGTGGGTAAACTTAACTGATAAGTACTTACCTGAAATTACCTTCAAAAATTTCTGCCAAAAGCCTGAACAGTTAGAGTTATTGACTGATCTAGCAATGGAGCAAGCCATTCGTATTGAGATTAGACATCAATTAACCGAAAGCAAGTCACCCATTATTTCTCAAATCGATATTTGTTTTGAGGAAGGAGTAGAAGAGGTGGATCTTTCTGAGATTACGAATAATCAATTATTTATTAATTGGGAAAATAACGAGTTTGTTTTAGATGAAAACTCTATCTGGTCTATGGATGAGTTATATACTTACGTAGGAGAATAATAAGTATAAAAAAATCAGGAAGTTAATTTATGTTAGCTTCCTGATTTTCTTCCGTTTTTGATGTAATAATTTTGTGATTTTGGGGTTATAATAGAACGACTATAATAAGACCGCTTTATTGTTTGACCGTTGAAATAGGGAGATTATGTTGGATATATTTAGAGTTATTTATTTTAATTTGGCCTTTCTGCTATTTTCTGATGGACTTATTACTGATCATTACTATTGTGATCATGAACATCAGTTTAGCATAGAAAAAATGGAAAAGGAAAATTCGGCCCGTGTTACTTGGACTCCAGAAGTAAAATTAAGTTGGGATGATTTTCAGGCAACACCGCATGAATCTAATGGGAAAGTAGCGGCATTAACATGCTCCATTATTACTTATAAGTATCATTGTGAAGGGGAGGAGTTGATAATCAGCGTTTTTGCGGAATTTAGCAAAGAGCTCTCTTGGGTTAAGCCAGAAGCTAAAAGCGATTATGTTTTAAAGCATGAACAATTACATTTTGATATTACTGAGTTGTATGCACGTATTTTAGAAGAAGAGTTAGCAATGCGCCAATTTGTATGTGGTGAAGAGAATTTGGTTGAGGAAGTAGTGGATGATATTATGTCTCAATGGGAGTACTTTCAGCACAAATATGATAAAGAAACATTTTACAGCTTAGATGAGTCCATGCAATTAAGCTGGAATTCCTTTATTGCCGATCGATTATCTAATTATCACTATAGTAAGTAAGAACGCATCCGTTTATTGCTCCTAACATCGGTCTAAAAAATCAGACATTTTTATTTTAAATTTATTAAATGGCTCACAGCAATTTATTTGCCACTTCCAAATTGAAAAAAATAGCTTGCCCTTAGTTATTGATAATCAGTACTTTAATGAAGTAAGTTGAGAAATGAGTTTCGATTGGATTGCTTTTTGGACTTAAAGAAAGCAATTACGGTTATGTTCAAATATCCAATCATGAAACGCTTATTATTTATTCTCATTTTACTGTTTAGTGTATCTGCGCTTTATAGCCAAAATTCAGAGTACACTTATAAGTCATTTTCCAAAATAAATGATTTAGATGAAGTGAGTGGGCGTATATTTGTCCCAGCTTTATATGAGAGGGGATATGCCGGTGCTGAAGAGCTTGATCCAGGAGAAGTGGTCATTCGAATTAATCAAAAGAGTGTGAATTTTGAAGGAGTTTATGATATGTCTTACTTCAATATTATACAAATCACTCCTTCAAAAGTTGGCTACAATATTGAGTTGATGGATATTGATGGTGAGCGTGCTAAAATAAAGTTAGTATTAGACGCCTATAACTATGTAGATCTTTTGTACTTCAATTCTAAATACTATGGTGAGCATACCTTCTTCTTAGAGCAGCGCCCCAAAGCTGTTTTGAAAAAAGAGCGTTTGTATTATACTTTGAAAGCAGAAAAGCAAATTGAAGATTATGCCAGTTTGATTGGAGATACGATTGTACCTTATTACAAATTAGACTTAGACGATAAAAAGAATACTCCTTGTTCTATCAATAGAAAAGAGAGCATGAAAATTGTTTTCGAAGATGGGGAGATATTTTTAGGAGAAGAAAGTTATTCTGTAAAAAAGGTAAAGAAAGAGCCGAGAATTGCTAACTATTTACCAGGTATTAGAAAGGTATTTAGGATACAATTCAAAAATAAGCAAGAGGCTTTTTTATACCTCGACAAAAGAAATGAGATGGCTTATTTTGAAATGGCAGAAGAGCGATTTTATCTCAAGCCTTAATAATCAAAAAATAAAAGTTTTTTAAGTTGGTTTTTTCATAGTTGGTTTATTTAACAGGTTACAGGTCTTGCAATAGGTAATTTGTGTTTGGGGGAAGCTGCCGACGAAGTCGGTGGCTTCTTTATTTACGTAATGATTCTAAAATAAATGCTCAATTTTTGTTCATTTATTTTTTCATCATTATTTTATGGAGTAAAAAAAGCCGCCTCGATCTTTTAATCGAGGCGGCTTTTTCGTTTATTATTATTGCTTGATTACTTAGCTTGAGTTTATAAGTGAATTACTTCATCATAAGCTGCTGCCGCTGCTTCCATTACTGCTTCAGACATGGTTGGGTGAGGGTGAACGGTTTTGATAATTTCGTGCCCTGTAGTTTCTAATTTACGTGCAGCTACGACTTCCGCAATCATTTCTGTGACATTAGCTCCAATCATATGAGCACCTAAAAACTCGCCATATTTAGCGTCAAATATCACTTTCACGAATCCATCATTTGTTCCAGCCGCAGAAGCTTTACCAGAAGCTGAGAATGGGAATTTACCCACTTTGATCTCATAACCAGCAGCTTGGGCTTCTTCTTCTGTATAGCCGACAGAGGCTAACTCAGGACTACAATAGCCACAACTTGGGATATTATTGTAATCTAAAGGTTCTGGATCATGTCCACAGATTTTTTCGACACAGATGATTGCTTCTGCTGAAGCTACGTGTGCTAATGCTGGGCCATGTACGATATCACCAATTGCATAAACACCTTTGACATTTGTTTGGTAATAATCATCAACTTGCACTGTACCTTTCTCTACCTTTACGCCTAATAGTTCTAAGCCAATATTTTCTACATTGGTGCTAACACCTACCGCTGAAAGGACTACATCACATTTTAGTTTATCTTCTCCTTTATCACTCTTGATGGTTACTTCGCATTGTTTGCCACTTGTTTTAACTTCTGTTACTGAAGTTTTAGTCATGATCTTGATACCTGATTTTTTAAAGATTTTGGCCAATTCCTTGGAAACATCTTTATCAGAGGAAGGGACTATGCTTGGAGCGTACTCTACAATAGTAACATCAGTTCCAATGGCATTATAGAAGTAAGCAAACTCAACGCCAATATAACCAGCGCCCACTATCACCATGCTCTTAGGTTGCTTGTCTAATGACATGGCTTCTCTATAGCCAATTACTTTTTTACCGTCTTGTTTTAAAAATGGTAATTCTTTTGAGCGTCCTCCAGTAGCTAAGATAATGTTATCAGCGCTATATTCTTTTTTAGCTCCTTTATCATCTAAGACCTCGACTTTATTAGCCGTTACTAACTTGCCATAGCCTTTGAGTACTTCAATTTTATTCTTACGCATTAGGAAGTTGACTCCTTTGCTCATTTTTTCCGCTACGCCTCTACTACGAGAGACCATGGTTCCAAAATTTGCTTTAGGACTTTTGACAGATATGCCATAATCCTCTGCATGTTGAATATATTCAAATACTTGAGCGCTTTTAAGAAGCGCTTTGGTCGGAATACAGCCCCAATTGAGGCAAATTCCACCCAGTGATTCTTTCTCTACAATAGCGACTTTCTTGCCTAATTGGGAAGCTCTGATAGCAGCTACATAACCACCAGGGCCTGATCCTATAACGATTAAATCAAATTTCATTTGAATTGGTTTTTATTGGGAATGAATCTTTATCGAATATTCGATAAAGATTCTTTGATTCCTTTAAAATTGCGCTGCAAAGGTAAGAAAAATACTAATAGGAGAGAGGTTTTATAACTGACATTAAGGGATGAAGACTCAATAACTATTCGTTTTGCCTTCATCGTTTTGTACTTACTGCCTTAACGCAAATCAATCACGTCAATATCGTCATAATCTTCAGGCTTGAACATGAACATTTTATCATTTATATCTACATCGTATTTAAATTCATTGATGATATAAGTATAAACGGAGCCATTTTTATCATGTACTAATGCCCTTTGAATAATAAGGTTTTCTCGATCAACATATAAATTAACTTTTCGATAAGGGTGGCTATCAGCATCATTGGGGCGTAAATCTACGACTAGATATTGAGTGCCTTCTTCTTCAAATTCTTTAGAGCTGAATACGGTATAATCTTTTTTGTAAAGTGTGAAGAACTCCGCTGGATTGAGTTCTTCTTCATCAGGATTGAATTCATTGATTTGTACTTCTTCATCTTCTTTGAAATGAGTCCATATTGAAGTGCCGTCAGAAATTCTTGCAATTTCATCTGTATCTATGCGATATTTATCTCCACTCATGATGACAGAGCCACTGGTCATTTCATTTATTTCAGCTTCCACATTGGATATTTTAAGTGTGAAGTCTGCTTGAGCGGAATTATAAGAGAGGTACCGAGCGCTTACTCTATCTAGTAATTGAACGCCTGCACGGTCTTGGGCTTGTGTATTAATGCTTAAGAATAGGAGGCCAATTAAGCCTAAAAACAAAATGTTTTTCATAACAATTGTGGGTTTGATGAAAGATATTGAATCATTAGATTAATCCATTGATTAGACGATAGATATCTATAGGCGTTTAAGGGAGGTATATATATTAAGTTCTTCCAAAATTATGCCTGAATTATCGTCCATGTAAAGCATTCAAATGTTTTTCTAACTCAAATTCATCAGGAATGAGTACATCCCGTGCTTTACTACCCAAATTAGGCCCTACGATAGCAGCGGCTTCTAATTGATCCATCAATCTTCCCGCTCGATTATAGCCTAATTTTAGCCTTCTTTGTAATAAGGAAGTAGAGCCATGTTGGTTCACTACCACTAAGCGAGCTGCATCGTCAAATAGGGCGTCTAATTCTAATTTTCCGTCTGTGCCACTTAGACCGCCTACTTTACCTAATTCTTCTATATTCTCAGGAAGTAAGAAGGTGTCATCATAACCAGGTTGTTGGCAGATGAAATCGGCTACTCTTTCTACTTCTGGTGTATCAATGAAGGCACCTTGTAGACGCATCATATCACCACCATGGGAGAATAGCATATCTCCATAGCCGATCAGTTGTTCTGCTCCCATATAGTCCAGTATTGTTTTGGAGTCTATTTTAGAAGAAACCTTAAAGGCAATACGAGCTGGGAAGTTAGCCTTAATTGTACCTGTAATGATATTAACAGTAGGACGTTGAGTGGCTACGATTAGGTGAATACCAATGGCTCTTGCTTTTTGAGCTAAACGAGTAACAGGTAATTCTATTTCTTTACCTGCTGTCATGATTAAATCGGCATACTCATCAATGACTAGTACGATATAAGGTAGGAATCGGAAGCCCTTTAGAGGGTTCAGTTTACGTTTGATGAATTTGCGGTTATAATCTCTGATATTACGGACGTTTGCGCTTTTTAGTAGATTGTATCGAGCATCCATTTCTACACAGAGCGCATTGAGGCTATGAATTACTTTCGGAATATCAGTAATAATGGCTTCTTCCTCATCTGGTAATTTGGCGAGGTAGTGATTTTCGATCATGGAGTAGATGGATAATTCTACCATTTTGGGATCGACTAATACAAATTTTAGTTCGGCTGGATGTTTTTTATAGATGAGGGAAATCAGTATAGAGTTGATACAAACTGATTTACCTTGTCCTGTTGCTCCAGCGATTAGTAAGTGAGGCATTTTGGCTAAATCCGCTACCACGAAACCATTGGTTACACTATGACCCAATGCTAGTGGAAGTTGCATTTTTGTATTAGCAAACTTTGGTGCTTTAATGACACTGTGCAGGGAAACGATTTCTCGTTTTTTATTAGGTATTTCAATACCGATGGTTCCTTTACCTGGTATAGGTGCGATGATTCTGATTCCTAAAGCGGCTAAGCTTAGGGCGATATCATCTGCCAGGTTTTTGATTTTAGAGATACGTACTCCTTTGGCAGGAATGATTTCGTATAAGGTAATCGTAGGGCCGACAGTTGCGACGATACTTGATATTTCTATTTTATAATCTAAGAGTGTTTCTACGATTAGATCTTTATTTTTTTCTAGTTCTGAACGATTAATTTCGTGTAGTTCAGGATCGTATAATTCATGTCCATAAAGTTCTAATAGCTCTATGGCTGGCATTTGGTATTTAGATAAATCTCCTTTAGGATCATAATCTTCATCTGAAATATGTATTTCAGCTAATTGATCTTCTTTTTTATTTGGATCATCGTCTTCCTCTTCGATGTCTCCGCCAGTATTGATGTCTAGTATGAGTTGCTCCCCATTATTATCAAACTTCTTGGTGATACTTGCTTTAGGATCAATGGTGATAGGAGTTGTTTTGGGTTGTATTTTTTCAGGGGATGAAACGTAGGGTAATTCCATGGCTCCTCCACTTCTTTTGGCTTTTGTTATTCGACTATCATTTGCTACTTGAGGGCTCATATCACCAAATTTTGATTTGATTTTGGTAATGAACTCATCCATTTTACCCCCAAAGTTAAGAAAGGTTGGTAATTTGAAGGAGTAGTCCCAATTGGGTAAGTTGATATCTGGATTAATTTTGAACCCAAACATCAATGATAGAGCGATGATGAATAAAAGGAATATTCCCGTTCCCACTTGTCCAATAAAGTTGATCAACCATCCGCTGATTGAGTCTCCGAAGTTTCCACCATAGGGGAAGGGGCTATCTAAGAAAAAGAAGGAGAATAAGACTGATAAGACCAGCATAAACCAGAGTGCGGTTCTGGTGAGTTTTCCTATTTCAATTTTAGCGCTTGGGATTAGGTATTTTAGTCCTAGCATGAAGAACAAGAAGACCAGTATCAGAGAGGGCATTCCGAATAATCGAAAATAAAGTAGGTGGGAAATATATCCACCTAATCTACCCAATTGATTTTGAGCGTAAACTTGTGAATCAAATAATATAGAGATTCCTCTATCAATGAAAATACTTTGATCTGCTTGCCAGGTATATAGATAAGATAAGAGGGCGATTAATAGAAAAAACCCTAAGAGAGAAAATAGGAGGCCGACAGATTTTCTGAATTCATCTCCTTTGAGGAATTTCTTCAGGTTAAATTTCTTTTTCCTGCGTCTTCTAGTAGTTGTTTTGCGGCGGGTAGCCATATTTCAATTTAGCTTTTGGTTATGGTTAATATGGAGAGAGATTACTTATACAGCTCTCCACTGCGATAATATATAATAAATTAGTTTAAAATCCAATTAATTAGTTTCTCCTTGAATTGGGGAGTACTGGCTTAGGGATGGAAGCGGTATGTGGCGTATGTGAACCGACTTACGTAGCTAAGGTATGCGATGGCTGGCTTTAGCAGACAAGCAGACCTTAAGCGGAGTAGGAGGAGAACAGCCACATAAGAGCGGACAGCCCGACCATGCGCCTTCGGCGAATGATAAATGCATAAGGATGAATGATTAATAAATTCGTGTTATGCAATTGAGTTTTCAAGCGCATGGGAAGCCCCTAATGATTTTAAATCAAGCTCTAATTTACGCCTTTTTTAAAATTAATCAAGCATTTCGGCTAGTTGATTATGATAACTTATGGAATAAAAAAAGAGGCTAAGCATGATGCCTAGCCCCTTATGGGTAGTTGGTTTACAATAATTTTTGTTTTAGCAGTCGATATCTTGGTGGGAACTGTCCCAGCAGTGCCATTCGTTATCGCCAAAATGTTGGTTGTTTTTGACTCTGCCATTATAGCTATTTCTATTCCACTCTACTTCTATTAGGCTGCTATTATTGGCTTGATACATATTGTAGTAGGTGTTTAAATCTCCATTTGTAATGCCGTATTCGATGTAGTTGTTATAATTTGGATCGGTGAATTTTGCAGCTACATCGGTATTAGATATTTTATCCCATTCGATATCCAAAAGGGGGCTTGGGTCTTCAATGGATTTATTGAGGGACCAGTTTCCGCCGCTTCCATCTAGCTTAGAAGTTCCTGTAAACCATTCGAAGTTAGAGACGCTATTATTGCTGATTTTCATGCTCCAATCGACTTCATTATTATTGATGACAGCTTCTAAAGTGGCGGTATGCGGATTGTTGGCTGGGTTGAAATCGTAGGTCCATGTCCAGGTGCCATTATTGAGTTGCGCTGTGTGATTGAATGCTTCTCTGTAGGCAGTTACAGGTATGATGAGTTGGACGCTTAGCATAGAATGCCAAATGGCTATGTTGCTTGCTGCGAAGGCCCAGTTAAAAGGTGCAGTGATATCCTCTGTTTTACCTGATTGTTTAAAGCTATCAAAGTCGATTGCCATTGAGTTGCTTGGAGGAAGGGTGGGTGCTGTTCCTTGATTGACAATTGCTTCTTTTTGGCAGGCGGTGAATAGGATTGCGAAAAGGCCGATTGCTAATAATGCTTTTACAATATTTGTTTGCATGGTTATTTAGGTTTATATGGAAGATAAATTAGTTTTTATTTTATCATCCTTTAGTTTATTAAATAGAACTCATTTAAAGTTTTCTAGTGAAGCTGAAAGCCTGTCCTGTAAGGATCAGCTAATTTTTCGTAGTTCAAGGCATTTTTTCGGTTCATAGCAGGGCTATGGGCCTAAAAAATAACGCAGAAATGCGGAAAAGTAGCGATTTTCTAAGCCAGTAGAAAAACTTTAAACGAGTTCATAAAGTCAAGATCAAGTAAGCATTTTTCTATAGCGATGTTTTTTGGTGAGGAATGTTTTTAAAATGGTAAGTTTTGTTAGATGTTTTTATAAACGCAAGCTTTAAGCGGTTTATTATGGAAGTGTTAAAAAAAGCAAAGGCGAATAAAAATTAATTTATTCGCCTTTGGTATTGAATGTTGTTTATTTGGGATTATTTTTTGGCTGGAGCGGGCTCTTGTTTTTTTACAGAATTGAGGAAGTTTTTGAAGTTGTCGACTTCGTTTTCAATTACATTCTGTGGGCCTACTAATTTAAAGTAGAAAGGGCCTTTATTGGTTTGGACGATAGAGGCGACGGTCATATGATCATTAATTTCAACGATTTTTCGTTCTCCATTTTCTATTCCTTTACTTTTGAATATTCCTTTAAGCGTAATTAGTTTGATATCTTCATCGGTTAGTTCTTGAATGTCTTCGGCTAGAATATTAACAAATTCGTCTTTCCATCTTTTGATATTAGCTTCTTCGAGTCCTTCTTTATTTCCGAAATAGAATCCTGCTACTTTATATTCTGGATTACTTTTAAGATAATGCTGTGAGAATCTCATTTTAGAGTTAGGTTTTTCTTTCACCCAATTATCTGGAACAGTAAACTGTAAATTGCCCATAGCAAGACTACCTCCACCTTTGTCACCAGCTTTGGCTCGATTGACGCCTGCGTTTTCGGTATTTCCACTTTTAGCAGACTGCTCATAGAGCTGGTTCATTTTATTATTTTTTGTAGCTGTTTGCTTTTCTTTTTTTGCAGCAGCTTCTCTGGCGAGTTTTGCGCTTTTCGTTTCAGTCTTACTACCATCTTGTTTACAAGCGATAAAAAAAATGGCAAATATGCACAAATAAAATACTCTCATCATTTCTAAATTTTAAATAAATAAGTTTAAATTTTCATTAGATTCACTAGTATGCTTAGGTGGAAATATCTGATTAGCGATTAATTGAGATTCCAGTAATTCTTCTTCATTATAGATAAGTCCAGCATCCATATCATCAAAATAATCAATCATATTTTCGGTTGCGATATTGCCAACGAGTTCATCTTTGGCAAAAGGACAACCACCATAGCCTCTAATAGCTCCATCGAATCTAGTACAACCGCTTTCAAAAGCGGCTTCTACTTTTTCCTTCCATTTTGCGGGGTGGGAGTGAAAGTGAGCACCAAATTCTGTCTTTGGATAATCGTTTATTAAAGTGGAAAACATCTCTCTAATAATAGGAGGCTTAGCGACCCCTGTAGTATCAGCCAGAGAGATAATTTCTATTCCTTCACTAGCGAATCGATCTACCCAATGTTCTAAAATAGCCAAATCCCAAGGATCACCATAGGGGTTTCCAAATGCCATCGATACATAAAGTACAAATGTCTTCTCATGCTGTTCGCATAACTCATGCATTAGTAGCGCAGTATTGAAAGCCTGCGCCAAATTTGTATTCGTATTACTCATTTGAAAGCCTTCTGATATAGAAAAAGGGTAGCCCACATAAGTAATAGGATCATAAGTAACTGCTTCATCAGCTCCTCTCAAATTAGCGACGATGGCTAATAATTTGGATTCTGTTTCAGACATATCAAGCTGTCGCAATACCTCCTTGGTATCCTTCAGTTGAGGGATATGCTTAGGCGAGACAAAGCTACCAAAGTCGATTGTATCAAATCCCACCTTTAGTAACTGATTGATATAGCGAACCTTATCATCAGTCGGTATGAATGATTTCAACCCTTGCATGGCATCTCTTGGACATTCGATTATTTTAAGCATAAGGTATGTTTAATAGCTAGTTCAATCGCAAAATTACGTTTATTCACTCAATATTCTGCTAAAAAGTTGAATTAATTAAGTCGTCTTGTATGAAAGTGTTTATGTTTCACTAAATTTGGCTATTCATTTATTCTTTAATCATAAAAGCAAAGCATGGAAATGCAATATAATCGTCTAGGACGATCTGGTTTGAAAGTGAGTGCGCTTTCATTTGGTTCATGGGTAACATTTGGCAAGCAGATTACTATGAAAACCGCTGAAAGCCTTATGAAGACAGCCTATAGTAATGGTATTAACTTCTTTGATAATGCAGAGGTTTACTCTTTAGGAGAGTCAGAGCGAGTAATGGGTAAGATTCTCAAGAAAATGAAGTGGGATCGAGCTTCTTATGTCGTATCAAGTAAGGTGTTTTTTGGTCGTTCTAAAGAATGGCCTACTCAAAGAGGTTTGAATCGTAAACACGTTTTTGAAGCTTGTAATGAAGCGCTTCAACGTTTACAAGTAGATTATTTAGATTTATACTTTTGCCACCGTCCAGATAAAGAAACGCCAATAGATGAAACGGTATGGACGATGCACAATCTCATCCAACAAGGCAAAATTTTATATTGGGGTACTTCTGCATGGAGTCCACAAGAAATCACAGAAGCTCATGCGGCTGCTAACAGATACAATCTAATTGGCCCAACAATGGAACAACCGCAATATAATATGTTCTATCGTGATACTTTTGAAGTGGGCTATGATCAGTTGTACAAAAATCATGGAATGGGCACAACGATTTGGTCGCCATTGGCCTCAGGTATTTTGACAGGTAAATACAATGACGGTATTCCAAAAGGTAGCCGTTTAGCGATGAAAGGATTTGAATGGCTAAAAGACAGTTTATATAGCGAAGATAAATTAGAGAAAGTAAGAAGCCTTACGAGTTTAGCAGAAGAACTGGATGTCAGCATGACCAATATGTCTTTAGCTTGGTGCTTAAAAAATCCAAATGTAAGCACGGTCATTTTAGGTGCATCAAAAGTCAAGCAATTAAAAGAAAATTTAGGTGCTTTAGAAGTAGTTCCTAAATTAACAGATGAAGTAATGGAAAAGATAGACGGCATATTGGGTAACAAGCCAGCCAAGCCGATGTTTTAAGATAGCGATGAGTGCGTAGTGATGAGTGATGAGTATTTAGGATATTGCTCATCATTATGTTTATAGGATTCAGCATTATTATTGTCTGAATCAGAATTATCTGAATGATAGAATTTGCAGGATTATATTAATTCTTGAAATTAAAATTATTAGTAGTGGCCGGCCTTTGTGTCGGCCATTTTTATGTGAGCCAAGGCATGTAGTTGAGACAAGGCATGCCTTGTCTGTACGATATTATAATTATAGCGAGACGTTTGCGATAGATTTTTTCGGTTAATCAGTTTTTCAGTTTGCCAGTTATTCAGTTATTTATTAGGGCGGCATTTCCCGCTATTCACTCTTATGTGGCTATGCTGCTCCTACTCTGCTAAGTGCTGCTTGTCTTCCCTTCGGGCAAGCCATCGCATCACTAAGCGCCGTAAGTCGCATCATGTACGCCACATACCGTTACTATCGGGGCCGCATGATCCCTTAATCCCAAATGATAGTGTATTTCTTGAATTTGAAAATAAAATGTTGTAAAAATTGCCTAATATAAATTTGAATTATAATTACTTATAAATTGTTTTATAATATTTGATTAGTGTTTTATTTTTCTATTTTATTAATAATAAAAATAAAATATTTACTTAAAAATCACTATTTTCGGTTTTTGCGATTGTAAACTTGATCATTGACCTTTACAGATGACTTCTTAAAAAATAAGTCCACCATTGTTAATAATGCAAAAATTGATAAAATGAGTATTTCTATCCACAAAAAAAAGAGTAATAGTCTTATATTGATATTCTTCCTGCTGCTATTTAATAGCTTCAGTAATTTATTAAATGCACAAACCACTTTTAGTTCGGAAAATATCATTACCCCCTCAATAAAGGGTGCTTCTTCAGTATATGTAGCTGATTTAGATGGGGACGGGGAGAAAGATCTAATTTCTGCCTCCGTCGATGACAATAAAATTGCTTGGTATAAGAATGATGAATTAGGTGACTTTGGTAATCAACAAATTATCACTACAAATGCAAATGGTGTAGGAGATATCTTTAGCATAGATTTAGATGGTGATAGCGACAATGATGTGCTATCGGCTTCTG
>JAHDDN010000578.1 GCA_020629335.1 Chitinophagales bacterium
TTGACTGTTATAAACAAACTCTATATGAAATGCGACAATTTCTAAATGAACTTTGGCTAAATATTATCGGTAACTTCATTATGCAACAATTATAATTGTTAGTGCAATTTCAATTACAAGATGGCAATTATGATGCCAAATTTTTAGTTAGTATATGTCACTTATCTGCTCTATCGAGTATCCATTTATCAATAGCAAGTATGAAAGCACCCATTTCTAATATCAAAAGCATTGAGAAACAATTTGAAACGTATAAAAATAATGGCAAATTAAGCTATAAGGCTGGCCTAAAAAATATTAGTAGTTTTTGCAAAATTTTTGACCTTTTAGATTACAAGATGAATTGTATTCATATCGCTGGGACGAATGGGAAGGGTTCCATTGCTTCATTTGTTTCAACAATTTTTATTAAAAGTGGCTATAAAATAGGTCTTTTTACAAGCCCACATTTCCTTGATTTTAGAGAACGTATACAAATTAATGGTCAAATAATTGATGAAAAGTTCATAGTGAATTTTTACAATATCCATAATAAATATATACACGAAAATGGCATCTCATTTTTTGAGTTTACGGCGGCCCTTGCATTTGCTTACTTTTCAGCGGAAAAAGTAGATTGGATGATAATTGAATGCGGATTAGGCGGCAGAGATGATGCGACGAATATAGTCATTCCCAAACTTTCAATTATATCAAATATAAGCCATGATCATATTGATATCCTAGGACCAAGTTTAAAAGAAGTAGCTAAACACAAGGCAGGTATTATTAAAAGTAAAAGGCCTGTTTTAGTAGGAAATTTAGGGGAATTATTGCCAATAATTGAGGAAGAGGCAAAAATACACTCTTCTATAGTTTACAAATCTGAACATTTAGTTCACATTAATAGACACAAACACACTCATAATCAACTAAATATAAGGTATACAAAGACGAAATATTTTGATATCAAAGTTCCATTACCTTATTTTAGCGATTATCAAATAGAAAATCTACAAACATCCTTAGCTGCGATTGAAATAATTGCTCCTGAAATAAAGCTCAGTGATCGTTTTTTAGAAGACTCTATAGAGGAAAGCTTTGTAAAGGGTATGAAAGGAAGAATGCACTGGTTAGCTAACACTCCCAAAATATTATTAGATGGTGCTCATAATATAGCTGCATTTAAGCAGTTAAGGAATTCATTAGGCGCAATTGACTATAGTGCGCTTCATATTTTATTGGGATGTGCTAAGGATAAAGAATTAAATAAAATATTTTCAATTCTACCAAGGGACGCTAAATATTATTTTACTACTTTTGCCAGCCCAAGAGCTACTCCCATAGCGCAATTAGCAGCATATGGTGATGCTCAGGGATTAGACTACCAAGTTTATACTAAGTTAGAAAATGCGTATAAAGAGGCCAAAAAGAATTTGGAAGCAGATGATTTATTGGTGGTTTGTGGTAGTCTTTATTTATTGGGAGATTTATATCAATACTTAGCTATGGAAAAACATAAAGAATTTATGCGCAAAGCGATCAGCTTAGCTGAAGAAAGTGTAAAAAACGGTGGTGGCCCTTTTGGTGCCGTGATCGTAAAAGATGACAAGATTGTTGCTGAAGGGAATAACTTAGTGACTTCAAGTAATGATCCTACAGCACATGCTGAGGTAGTTGCTATTCGGAGAGCCTGTGAGGCACTTGAATCCTACCAATTAGAGGATTGTGTGCTATACACGAGCTGTGAGCCTTGTCCGATGTGCTTAGGCGCTATTTATTGGGCTCGACCTAAGGCTATTTATTATGCAAATGATCGTAATGATGCGGCTCATATTGGCTTTGATGATGAACTGATCTACCAAGAGATCAATAAAAAACCTGAATCAAGAGTGATTCCAATGTATCAACTATTGGCTGATGAAGCGATAAAAGCTTTTCAAATGTGGGGAGATAAGGATGATAAAGTGGAATACTAAACAAGCTATTCCACTTCTCCTGCTCTTTCGAGGTATTTATCCGATATACTTATCAAACGCTCGTAAAGATCCTTATTTTTACGTTTAATCTTATATTCTTCAGCATTGGCTAAGGCAATATATTCTGCACTTACAATTTCTAAAACCTTTTTTAATCTGTTTTGGTAAAGTTGGATGGAGTCTCTTGCCGCAGCATTTTCTACTGACCAGCTTTCCTTATCCTGATTAAGCTGCTCTATTATGGCCATATATCCACTATCTAATTCTAGCTGCTTGGTATCCATCAAACTCGTAAATTGCGCTACTTCTGATTCTAAGCGCTGATTTTCCCCTTCAAGTTCGGCATTCTTCTTCATTTGATTTTGGACTTCATACTTTAAAGACCATTTTTCATCTCTTAAACTATCAATTTCCTTATTGGTGTTAAAGCTATAAACTAACAAGCCTATAGCTGCTGCCATAATTGTAAATCCTCCGAAGAAAGTTGTTTTGTTCATAATTAACTAAATGGTGTTATTAAGGAATACTAAAATAAACGTTTAACTAGTCTCTGTTCGTCTCTATTCGACTCAAATATTCCTACACAATATTAATAAATTCCGATGGAGTTACCCAACTTAAGCGGGCGGTTTTTGGCCTTTACGTCTGATAATGGCGTAATTGACTATTCTTTCAATGCTATTTTGAGTATAATGCCTTGCATCCCTACCCTTTTCCCAAAGCTTCCACTATAAATATTAAGCTCTCTTAAGTTTTCTCCTATTGAAACATAGGCAATATTTTCATGCGTAAGTCCGACCAATTTTGTCGTATTTTCAAATTTGATTTTTTCAAAATTTTATCAACTTTTTGGGTCTAAAAGTCGAATTATTGATTGGTCTAAAAGTGTTTGTTGCAATTATTTACCCCATCGCCCTGCGG
>JAHDDN010000579.1 GCA_020629335.1 Chitinophagales bacterium
ACGGGAAAAAGAACAGCCATGCTTTTAGAGAGTATTTTAGATAAAGAGGGAAGTGACGGAGTGGTGCATGTGGGTGGAGGAATAAATAAGATCTTTGAAGAGAGGGGAGAAGAATTCAGCCTCTAAGTTACAGTACCATCTTTTTTGTAAACAAAAGTGTTTTTTACACGGGTTGAATAATAAAAATAAGGAACCCAAATACAGCATGCAAAAAAGGATTTTACCACATCTCTATTGACAATATTTGAAGTTTCAATTAATGCTCCTAAAGCAGAATCAATAAATATGAAAACGAAGGAAAAAGTATACCAACCCATCATTAATTTCGGAACGTTCGTTCTTCCTTGAAAAAATAGAATTGCGATGGTTACCGAACATATTAAAAGTGCGACATTGATGATTCCTTCAATGAAAACAGCAGAAATGACAAAATATTCACTCCCATGCCATAAAATTGCCCAGGTAGAATACTCATATAGTCCATCTCTATTATAATTGATGAAGTCTCCAATCATTATGAGTGGGGTCGTGATTAAGCCGATGGCAGGTAACATCAACCAGCCTCCGATTGACATCGGGAGTTTGGAATTAAGAGAATCAGGGTCAAATTTGAAATACATCAAATAGGATATAAACAATCCTAACAACAGTCCCAAAAAAGTCATCAATAAAGCAGGCCAAGCCAAACCGGTTTGACCCATAATTCCCTTGTTATAAGTAATACCGTAGGAAAGATCATCTGAAATGGTGTTAAGTTCTTTTAAAGTGTTTTTAACATGATGCGCTTGAATGGTACTGTTTTTTAAGTAGTACCGATAATTGAATTTTAATTCGTCATTCATATAGGAAACAGTGTAACGATAATCAAAATTTTGATTATTTATTTCCCGAACCTCATTTTCAATATTCCATTCTTCAGGAAGAGTAATTTTCGATGATTGAATGAATTCTTTTTTGGAACCTAAATCGTATGGGACATTTTTGACTTCTTGAGGATCCCTAATAAGAAAACTATTTAATGCTAAGGAATAAAAATTGAATTGATAAATTCCATCCTTCAAGGACCAAGCCTCTGGAATGTTATAGCGTTCATGATATACGATTTTATTTTCGGTGAAACGCATAGAGTCCACAATATCTACTGATGTGATTTCGATTTCGGGATAAGCATTAATGTAAAATGATCTCAGATTTTTTTTTATTTCGGAAGAGCTTGTACTTTCAATATAACTTCTTTGATAATCTGCTTGCACCCCAGAATATATAGTTGAGACTTCATATACAGCACTACCGCCGATGGAATCTAATTCTATGATTTCATTTACTACGATGGTCGGAATATCCGTTTTTCTTATTTCTGTTAAGTCAGTATTCCCTTTTTTAATGATCAATCCAGTGTTGAAATCAGGTACACTAAGGTGTTGTAAATCTCCTCCTTGATTGGTAACCGTTGGATCAACAAAATAGGTTTTATGATCTTTTTTAAATGTGACGATGCAATGATTAAATTGGATAGGACTGGGTAATGTTTCATTTAGGATTTCTCCTTTGGAAGTATGGACCAATAGCGGAGAGGCATCTATCCCCATCTCCTGAAGAATAACAGTCAATAAAAGAGACTTGTCCTTACAGTCACCAAATTTTTGATCTAATATGGTGGCAGGATTATGCGGTTTGAAAGCATTAATTCCTTCTTCAAATCCTAAATATCTAATTTCATCCTGCACATATCGAATTGCTTGAATGATGTTGTTGGCTGAGCCATTCATGGATATTTCAGAACCGATTTTATGTTTAATGCGGGCAATGTCTTTGTTTTCGACTTCATATAATGGAAGAGCCCATTCCACAACATCTCCCCAATCAGACATAGTGGTGATATCAACTTTTTTGTAAAACTCGTACCAGGAAGGACTTGTATAATCTTCATAAACTTCCTCAATGTTTTCAATTAGCCATTCATATTTGTAGGTTCCATTCTCATTGCTGATAATTGCTTCTTTGGCATCATTATAATACTTAATTTGGGCTTCCTCATTGATCAGATAACTTTGAAATAACCTTTGGACTGGAAGACTAAAATCTTGATAGAAATGCGAAAATCTGTGTTTACCAAAAACTGGATTATATCCTTTAATGGTATACGAGTATTCAATAATATCACCAGACCGGATGTCGTCCAATTCATTGTTAGCTGAAATACTACCATCATATAACGCTCTGTTCAGATCCGTTTCTCTTTGTAGATATTTAAAATTGCTTATAGATTTATTAATTATTTCACCTTTTCGATGGACAATAATATTGTGAATTATAACGGATTGATAACTCGGATCATAATCAAAGGAAATGCTTGACATCATTTGAACTCCTTCAGGATTATTTATTCGGATAACATAGTGAGAATATTTTTCTTCAAGTATGGCATTTTGCTGTTGATCAACTAGTAGGTAATTAAACGGACTTTCATTATCTTCAAATTCTGCAGAATAATTTATGGATTCAACCCAATCCGGGATTACTCCTTTAGTGACTTGTGATTGACTCCAGCATATAGTTGTCGCTAAATGTAAGAGTTGTAAAGAGAATAAAAGACGTGTAAGAATTTTCATTGAGATAGCTTGGTGGAAAGCAAAACTACTATCTAAACAAAGTACTAAAAAATATTTAGTGTTCTAGATAATCTCGAAATTAGAAGAAAGATATTAGGAGTTTGCATCAAAACAGTTGAATGTCTGATCTTTTTAAGATTTTCTTTGGTTGTTTGAGATCAATAGTACAAGTTGATTAATAGTGAATCGGTATTTTTTTTAAATATATGGTAGGGTAAATGAAGCCCTTCTTGTTTCATAGGTGATTTTATTAATTAACTTAT
>JAHDDN010000580.1 GCA_020629335.1 Chitinophagales bacterium
ATTCAGCTAGTGGTTCGAGAGGACTAAGCACAAAATAGTCTTTACCTTTATCATTTTGGGCAATTTCAAGATAGGAATTGGTTTCAAGATTCTTCTCGGTTCGATGATAACATTTGTCCAATTGCTTTTGTAATAAGGCTAATTGGTCTTCCACATTTTCACTTCGGTCTAAGCCTTTGCAAATGGTGGATTTAATTTTCGTCCACTCTTCTCCCTGTAATAATTCTTCTCTGGGGTCTGTCCATTTGATGGAAGGTTGAACAAATAAATCTCGGCGACGAATAGCCAATCGAATTTGCTCCAATAAACAAACTGTATAATGAGGTTTGCTGATTTTATTCGGAGAAGGATAAACATAATTTTTCCAATTGTCTGGAACAAAATCTTGCGGTGTAGCTGTAAAATCTAAATCTTTGATTCCATCTTGCTCCTTTTTTTGGAGTAACTCAAAAGCCTCTTTCAAGGATTGCGTATTGGGTAATGCCCTCAATTTAATCCATTCAAAAAAAGCGGGTAAAAATTTTCTGGCAGACCGATATTTGCTAGCAATAACTTTGGCAGAATTATCGCTTGCTTCCTTTGTTAATGCTTCTACTTTTTGCGTTGCTGCTTGCAATTTAGTTTTAGCAATCTGTTTAAAAATAGCTTGACGCACACTTTTATCTACAATTTGCTCATCTAAAAGAAGTGCACAGGCTTGGGCTAAGACAATAGCTGCCTTATCTAAATCTTGCGCTCTTCTCAAAGTTGTTTTCTTCCAGTTTGCTTTTAACTCTTTGAGATATTTGTCCACCAATAAATCAAAAACTTCTACCACATCATCAATGGCTAACGCTTCATAATGCCGGGCAAAACAAAGCAATGCTGCCAACTTCTTAGAATGATTCATTTGTGCTATTGCCCCTGCTTTTAAGCCAGCCGTTAGTTTTGCTAATTTTGTTTTTCTGCTCAATGGCACACTTGGTGTCTTGACATCGGACACCCCAAAACCTTTAATAATTTTCACTCTTTGCAATGCTTTATTTAAAGAAACTGAACTAACATAAGTGGGGGCTCTACGCAGTTCATCTAAAAGAGAATGGTGCTTACCCTCAGGTATTTGCAGTAATGACAACAGAGCGGTTTGCTGCTGACGGCTAAGGTCTTTTATCAATGTTTGATAGATTCCTCCCGATGCCCTATTGCGAACTCTGGAAACTAATCGAGACAAAACGGTTGCGCCAGGTAGAATAATCTTTCGATGAATTAAACGAGAAGTAGCCAAATCGAAAAGAACACTTGGTCGTTCATCATGCAGCCACACCTTATTATATAACCAACGAACCAATCGGAAATAATGAGGATGATTATGAAAATTCTCATACCCTAACTTCTCTTTAATTTCCTCCCTATGCTCCCAATGAGTTGTTGGTCTTTCCATATATTTATCCATGCAACTCAAATCTGCAATTTTTAATTGACGGGCAACATATGCCAAAACATTAGGAGGTACACCTGTAGGTTCAGATAAGAAAGTACCTAAAAAACGGAGGGTGCATAATTGCAAAGCAAATCCCAGTTTATTATAAGGTCGGCGGCGAGTATTAATCCACTTTAAATCATCCGTACTCAAATAAAAATGATGAGCCAATTGCTCTTCCGTTGGTGCTTCATTATAGCGACCATATTTATTAAGTTGTTTGCTTGACAGAAAAGACATGGGCATAAAACCAAGATTTATATCATTAAGAAAGGCTATTTCGGCATTCATAAAAACGCTCGTTTGACTGAACGATTTTTTTTCTGAATAACTCGTATAACTGACTGATTTAGGCGTTCAGTAAACTAGTTAGTTTATTCAAAATTCAGTATATTGTGCTCGAACCATTTTAGTGAACGAAAATTATGAAAATAGGATACGCAAGAGTCAGTACCGCAGAGCAAAATCTTGAATTGCAAAAAGAGGCACTTACAAAAATGGGGTGTACCCAGATTTATGAAGAAAAAGTCTCGGGAGCTAAAAAGGAAAGACCTGAATTGCTAAAGTTAATAGCTACCTTGCGCAAGGGAGATGTCTTAATTGTCTGGAAATTGGATAGACTTGGAAGGTCAACAAAAGAATTAATTCAATTGGTTAATCAAATTCAAGATAAGGGAGCTGAATTAAAAAGTATCAATGACCCCATTGATACGACGACTGCTCACGGAAAGCTTGCTTTTCATATGTTTGCTGCTTTAGCAGAGTTTGAACGGGATATTATCAGGGAAAGAACCTTAGCTGGTCTTTCTACTGCACGAGCACGGGGGCGAGTTGGTGGGCGACCTTCAGGGTTGTCTCAAAAAAATCAACATATTGCCATTATCGCCCAACGACTTTATGAAGAAGGACAAAAAACAGTTACCGAAATTTGTCAGGAACTATCCATTGCACGTCCAACTCTATATAGTTATTTGCGGCATAGAGGGGTTGAAATTGGTAAACATAGAAATAAAACGCACTTCATAAAAGCAGAATTATGGCTGCTTATTCAAAGTAATACGAATAACCTAAAGAGTTCAAAAAAAGGGATAGAAACAATTGAGTTTTTTGTACTACAAAAATTTAAGGGAGAACAAGATGTAAAAAACAAAGGAATTTATCGCCTCTCCATTCCCTATCAATCGGATAAGGAATTAGATTTAACTGTAAATCAATTGATTACTGATATTCGGAATACTGCCAACCTACATAATTGTTCTGCGGAAATTTCTATTAAAGCTTTGGATAAGTCAGCGAAAACTTGGAAATAAGGATTCTCTTAGCGTAAGTTTTTGCTCTAACATTACTCGTACCCCTATTAGAGATAAATACTTTTGATTTGGCATACTTATTATATTCATTCATCAGT
>JAHDDN010000581.1 GCA_020629335.1 Chitinophagales bacterium
AGGCTAAGTATGTCGTATTATTTGATCCATTAGATGGTTCTTCTAATATTGATGTAGATGTATCAATCGGTACGATTTTTTCTATTTATCATAGAGTGAGCCCTGAAGGCGAGCTTTGTGAATTAAGAGATTTCTTACAGAATGGTAGCGAACAATTAGCCTCAGGCTATATCATATATGGACCTTCTACTATCATGGTATATACAACTGGAGAGGGTGTTCATGGCTTTACCTTAGATCCGTCTATTGGAGAGTTTTGCTTGTCTCATGAAAATATAAAAGTACCTCAGGATGGAAAAATATACTCTGTTAATGAGGGTTATCAGTATATCTTCTCTGAGGGAGTGAATAATTACATTAAATACTGTAAAGAAGAAGATCCAGCGACCAACCGTCCTTATAAAGGGCGCTATATTGGCTCTATGGTAGCGGATATTCACCGAACATTAATAAAGGGAGGTATTTTCATGTATCCTGCTACGTCTAAAACACCAGATGGCAAGTTGCGCTTGCTGTATGAGGGAAATCCTTTGGCTTATGTAATGGAGCAAGCTGGCGGAAAAGCAACTGATGGTGCTGGCAACAGATTATTGGATGTGGAGGCTAAGCATTTGCATCAGTGTTCGCCTGTTTATTCGGGTAGCACGAATATGGTGACGAAGGCAGAAGAAATACTTCAGGGGGTGGAAACGGTGTAACTGAATAACTGATAAACTGGATAACTGGATAACTGGTTAACTATTAAACTGATAAACTGAATAACTGAATAACTGAATAACTAATAACTAATAAACTGAATAACTAATAAACTGAATAACTGATAAATCGAGAGTACTATTACTATAAAAACCAACAACTAATTAAATATATGCGGAGAAAGAATTGGATTTTTATCGCATTGGCGGTGGTATGCTTTGGCTACCTCTCTAATACGATGATTAATGTGGAATCAGATCAATTATTGAAGTCGATTGAGAACTTGGAAGAACATAAATTAATGAAGCATGCTTCTTGGGGATTTGCGGTGCAGGATGTAGAGACAGGTGAGTATATTGCCTTACATAATGCGGATAAGAGTTTTCGGCCTGCTTCAGCTTTAAAGACGATTACAACAGCGACAGTCATGTCATTACTTGGAGATAGTTTTACTTATAAAACAGAACTGAGGCATGATGGTTATATTGATAAAGAAGGCGTATTACAGGGTAATTTGATTATTAAGGGGGGCGGTGATCCGACTTTGGGATATAAACGAATTACTTGTAGTCAGTCTTATGGCAAATTAATGAAGACTTGGACGGAAGCGATTAAAGAAGCAGGCATTGATTCTATCAATGGAAATGTGATTGCTGATGAGCGCTTTTTTGAGTATGCTACCATACCAAGGAATTGGCTTTGGGAAGATATGGGAAATTATTATGGGGCTGGTGCTTCTGGATTAACGATACATGAGAATCAATATAATTTGGTTTTTAATCCTGGTAGAAAACAGGGTCAACCAACGGAGTTTCAATATACGATTCCTGAGTTAAATCATATCACTTTTAGAAATGAAGTCGTCACTGGAGGTAGAAGATCATTTGATGATGCTTATGTTTATACGGCTCCTTATTCTAATGAAATATTTATGAGGGGTTCGGTACCGCCTGGTAAACCTAAGGGCTATATTAAGGGCGCCATTCCTGATCCGCCTTTGTTTGCAGCATATTCCTTGAAAAAAGAATTGGCGGAAGAAGGCATTGGTTCTTCTGGGGAGTTTACGAGTTTCAGATTATTAGAAAGAGATCATAGTGTTTTACAAGGGGAAGCAAAGACGATACATACCACTGAATCGCCTTTATTGAAAGACATCGTGACTTGGACAAATAAGAAGAGCTTAAATTTACACTGTGAACATTTATTAAAAACTATTGGCTGGTATAAGTATGGACAGGGTTCTACTTTTGGTGGTGTAGAGGCGATCAGAAAACACTGGGGAGCAAGAGGCGTTCGATTAGATAAGTCTTTTAATATGGAAGATGGTAGTGGACTTTCTCCTTTGAATAAGGTTTCTCCTAAGCAATTCACGAATATCTTAAGAGCAGCAGCTAAGGATGATAATTTTGAGAGTTTTTATTTGTCGCTTTCTGAAGCAGGTAATCCAAGAGATAAAGGAAATCTAAAATATACTTTGGCAAAAACAGCAGCAGCTAAAAACTTAAGAGCTAAGAGTGGTACACTAAAAAACACTCGCTGCTATGTAGGTTATGTGCATGAAAAATCTGGACGTTTACTTTCTTTTGCAATTATGGCTAATGATTATACTTGTAAGAATTCTGTGATGAAAAGTAAATTGATGGGGGTTTTGAAAAAGGTAGCGGAATTGGATTTAGAGGGTGCGGAGATATTTTTGGAGGAATAAATAATTATCAAAAGGTTTATAAAGAGCTTTTTGACTAAGCCTTTGGATTGAGGCAATGAGGCATTTGTTCTTTTTGTCTTGACACAAAAAGGAACCAAAAAAGTCAAGGCTACGCATGTTTTGGCTAAGTCCTCTACATTGCAGGCTAAAATTTATAAAACTCGCCTGCGGCTCAAACAGTATAAATTTTTTAACGCCTTTCATTTCGAGGCCTTTTAACGCCAAAAAACGCTAAGGCCGAATTTTAAAATAACAAAAAGGCCCCTGCAAAATAAATTGCAGGGGCTTTTTTTATGTTAAATTATTACGTTTATATTTTAAAAATCGAAGTGGATTTTGGCATTTAATCTTCGAGAGGTTAGATAGTTAGGGACGCCATAAGTACGGCCTGTAAAATCATCTACCCACGTATAAGAGATGGTATTAGATACGCCTAATAGATTGAATATCTCTACAGAAGCCC
>JAHDDN010000582.1 GCA_020629335.1 Chitinophagales bacterium
AAAAAAGGGCAGACAACCTGCCCACCCTTTATTTATTTGATTACTTTACAGCAGCTAAATTGGCTGCTTTCTCAATCTTCTTTTCTGACACTAATGCCTGTCCAACTAAAACATAATCCTTGCTATTCGAGCGCACATGCTCCACATTAACGCCCTTGTATTTGGCCCATATATTTATCATCTTGGTCATTCGATGAGAGGTAAGATTAGCATAAGTCTGATATTGGCTCTTTAACATAGTTAATACCAATTTCTTCTCCATTTTAAATCCATTAATGAAATGGGTATCTGCAAAATGAACAAACTCTGGTCCAACTTGACGGGCAACTTTTTTAAAGCCAAGATTGTAGGCATCTACTTCTATTAGTCCCTCTTTGAGAAATAATTGTACACATTCTGCCATGAAAGTATAAAAACTAATCCAATCTTCATCCGTCCAGTCATTAAAGAATAATCGTCCAAATTCATCACTCGGTGAGTGGTACGGGCCATAATATTCGGAAACCTCAAACTCCAATCTTCTTCTGGCATCGCTATTTCCAATATCACCAGCTACAGGATGATTAGATGTGATCATTATCTTGGGGCTATCTTCAAATTCCAGCCTAAATTGTCCAGATTTTCGCCCCTGAATATCTATCCCGCTCGTGATAATCGAGTAAAAATTATTGAGGCTAACTCCTTCCTCCAAATCATCTAAACAGATAATGCTTGTGTTTCTTGTAACAGGTTCCCATATATACCAATTCTTTAAACGCTTCTTGATTGATTTGCCATCCATAAAAGTAACGCACTTCACATGCCCTAACGCTTCACTTAATAGACTTTTACCACTGCCACCATTAGCAGCGCCACTAAAATCACTATTCTTATCAGTCAGTATCCAAGCCTTAGTAATAGAGGGGTTTTTATAATCGGATACCATATAACCGATTTGGCTCATTAAAGCCCTCATTCTTTCATCATCTTGATTTGCCAAGTGGTAGCAGAAGGTTTTAAAATCACCATCTGAACCTACATTGGTATCAAAGTCATAGTCTTTTATTTTATGCGCCCAAACTGGCTGCTTTAACTTGTTGTAATCTTCCAGAGTATATCCGTCATTCTTAATGCTTAGGTAGCCATTTCTGAAATAGATAAAACACTCATCCTTAGTATCTCTATTAAACTGAATCTCCTGTGTCTTGATAAATTGCTTGAAATACTTGGTGATTTTGTTTGAAGACTTGAACAACTCATTTACAACATCGTACCCTTCAAAATGTACAAGGTAATCTCGGAGAAAATCTATTATGTCACCTTCGCAAATTTCATACGCTTTATTCTCGGTTACGTTAATCCACTGATAATCATTAAGTCCAAAATGTAACTTGGAGAATCCGAATACTTCTAATAATTCTAATACCTTAGTTGGTATAATGTTGATTTTACCGTTTTTGTTTGCCCAAAATACAAATAAGGGTAATTTGTTGAAATTATATGGAATAAAATATTTTTTCATTTTATTTGTTTAAGAAATTTAAGTATCCGTTCATCCAGACCACTAAGGGGATTGAATGAACGGATTTGTTTGAATGACTACTCTTCTTCGTCATTACTACTTGCTTGGCAGGGTATGTCTTTTACCCATTTCGATACTGTGGTTCGACCCACTTTATAAACTTTACTTACCTCTTGTGTAATTTCATCTATAGTCCTACATTGTGATTTCAATTCTTTCGCATACTCTATCGCCGCTTGCTTTTTTGGATCGCCGTTGTTGATCGGTATTAGTTTCTCGAAAGCAAGCCTTTGACCAGTATTAGAAAATCTCATATTTTCATCAAAGATTAATTCGTAGCTTTCAGATTTTTGTTCCTCGGCTAAGTAGTTGCCTTTCACAATACATAAATGCCTTTTGCTGGTATCGTGCAGGTCTTTTCTCAATTCAATAACCAATCGCATTTTGGCCTCAAATCCTTGACTCCCTAACAGGTTATCTTTGGATGGCTTTAAGTGTTGAGTTCTCTTTCCAGTATGATGCAGAAATACGACTGCGCAATCAAACTTTTTAGCTAAATCTCCGAATTGATTTAAGTAGGGTCTAATAGAAGAAGCCATATTAAGTTCCCCATTAAATACATCGCTGAAAGCATCAATAATTACTAAGTCAACTGGTGTTTCTTCTAAGTATTTGCCCAATTTTTCAATTAGCTTTTCCGCATCAAATACATAAACTAAATTCTCTAAATTTACTTGATCTTCTGATGATAAATCTTCATTCTGTTTTCTTAGTAAATAGGCGATGGAGTATTGATCGTCCTCTGTACTAACATAGATGACTTTTTGATGAGTTGGAGTGATCTTGAATCCTAAAAATTCTTCTTTACCTAATACTATGTGCGTTGCCAGTTGTCTTAAAAAAGAGCTTTTGCCTGTGTCGGAAGAACCTGCGACCGTGGCTAATGTACATTTGGGAAGAATTGGGCCAACGAGCATTGGTATCTCATTGATCTCCATATCCCATAGTTCTTTCGCTGAAATGCCCAGTCTATTTACTTGGGCTGCTGTTTGTTGTTTTGATTTCATTTGTTCTAATTACTTTTGTTTGTTTCATTGTTTACTGATTTTCGTGATTCTAAAAACGCAACAAGATCATTGTAAGAATATCTTATACTTCTCCCATGCTGATGAAATGGTATTAATCCTTGATTCCTCAGATGATACAAAGTCGTTCTACTAACGCCTAAAAAAGCCTGTGCTTCCTTATCGTTGTAGTATTCCTTACGTTGACCTTTAGTAGTAAGAGCATCTATCTTCTGCTCCAATTGAGCTATTCGCTCTAATAATATGTTTAATAAATCTGGTTGGCTTACGCCTTGT
>JAHDDN010000068.1 GCA_020629335.1 Chitinophagales bacterium
ATCATTTCTTCATCGTAGCTAAATTCAAATTTCCTATCAGCTTCCCATTCATTTAATTCATTATTTAGATAACGAACATTTTTTAATGGCCTTCCTTCTGCATCTTCCTCATAAGTTATTTGCTCTCCATTGACCCATGCATTCATATCTTGATTCCACATTTGGGTAGTTTGAATGAGCGAATAAATATCTACTCCATATTCATAATGGGTTTGTTGAAATGGATAAAATGCTCCATTTTCATCCGTAAAGTACATAGTAAAATTAGTGATTAAGCCTTCTTCATTATAACTATTAGTCCATTTATAATCATTAACCCAGTCCATCGTGAGCGTATCCCATCTCTTATTTGTCAGCTCGGTAAATTCCTCTCCATCATAAATGTATTCTGATTGGGAATAATTTTCCCAAATCATCATTTCTTCATTCCATATTTGCATGACTTCTTTCGACAATTGGCCTTCTTCATTAGCCGTCTTTGTTTTTCCAGAAAAGGGTTCCCATTGATTGCTAAATTGATTAAGATAAGCTTCTTCAGTATAGGCCCACCAGCCATCATCATCGTATAGATTGAAGTTTTTTTTCCATCCTTGCCATTCATTATCTGGGGTAATATTCTCAAAATAGGTAGAATCTAATCTTTCTCCTCCACTTTGTTGTGCATATAAATGACAGCTTAATAATCCAAAGCATATTAATAGCAATAGTTTATCCATATTTACATCTTTTGTTATTAGGAGTAACAAAAATACAAAAGCCCGCAAGTATATGCATACTTGCGGGCTTTTTTAATTTCGAATCAAATTCGAATTATTAAGGCTTCTTAACTGCGTCAACTGCTTTTTTACCAGTTTCTTTAGCAGCATTACCTACTTTTTTAACTGCATCGCCAGTTGCTTTAGCGCCTTTCTTAACAGCATTACCTGTTGCTTCAGCACCTTTTTTAACTGCACTACCTGTTGCTTCAGCACCTTTTTTGATGGCACCACCTGTTTTTTCAGCTGCATTTTTTAAGAATCCGCCTGTTTTCTTAGCTGCATTTCCTGCTGCATCTACTGCACCACCTGCTGCATCTTTCACGGCACCACCTGCATTTTTAGCTGCATCACCAGCTGCATTTACTGCATTACCAGCTGCATCTACTGCACTTCCTGCTGCATTACCTACAGCATTTGCGCCTTTTTTAACTGCATTTCCTGTAGCATTAGCTGCATTTCCTGCTGCATTTTTTGTAGCTTCTCCAGCGCTTTTCACAGCACTACCTGCTTTGTCTAAAACACCTTTACTTTTACTAGTGTTATCAGAGCTACAAGCAAAAAGCATCATTGTGCAAAGAATTACTACAATAAGTTGAAGATTTTTCATGATTTTGTGTTTAATAAATTTATTAACAATAAATAATTTGTTTCCAATAATATTTGTTTCCCAAAAGTATGGAATTCGTGCAAAGATACGTTATTTTTTAAATTAGATATAAAAAAACATCCTAAATAAGCATTTGAAAGCTTTTCTAAGCTTAATTTTATTTCTGCCTAAAGTAAATAGAAATCGGAACACCTTGAAAATCAAAACTTTCACGCAATCTATTTTCCAGATATTGCCTATAATGTGGCCTAACATGATCAGGATAATTACAGAAGAATGCAAAAGCTGGATAGGCTACTGGTAGCTGAGTAACATACTTAATCTTAATATATCGCCCCCTTACCGATGGTGGTGGATATGCCTCTACCACCTCTTGCATCCAATCATTTAACACAGAAGTTTTAATACGACCTTGCCTGCGTTCATAGATGTCTAAAATAAGCTCAATAGACTTGAATATACGCTGCTTTTCCATGGCTGAAATAAACAAGATTGGTATATCTGTAAATGGCGCTATTCTTTTCCTTATTTCTGCTTCCATTTCTTTAGCAGTATTAGTGCTTTTTTCGATAGCATCCCATTTATTCACCAAGATAAGGACACCTTTGTGCTTATTTTCAATTAATCTAAGAATGCTTAAATCTTGTGCTTCTACGCCTGTTTGTGCATCTATCATCAACATACAGACATCCGCCTCATCTATCGCTTTGATCGCTCTTATGACTGAGTAAAACTCCAAATTCTCATGTACCTTTGCTTTTTTACGAAGACCTGCTGTATCAATGAGTAAGAAGTCCTTTTGGAACATATTATACCTTGTATGTATAGCATCTCGGGTAGTTCCTGCGATATCTGTCACGATATTTCTTTGTTGACCAGTAAGCGCATTTAAAAGGGTAGATTTACCTACATTTGGTTGCCCTACAATGGCGATTTTTGGAATATCTTCTTCTTCCGTTTCTTCTTGATCATCTGGCAGCAATTCTACTACTCTATCTAATAGTTCACCGCTACCACTACCACTAATAGAAGCAATAAAAAAGGTCTCTTCAAAACCCATACTATAAAACTCATTTGCTTCATAAGTTCGATAAGCATTGTCTACTTTATTGACGGCTAAGACTACACTTTTATTTGACTTTCTGAGTAATTGTGCTACTTGATCATCTAAATCAGTAATTCCAGTCGTTGCATCTGTAATGAAAAGGATTAGTGTGGCCTCCTCGATAGCAATCAATACTTGCTCTCGAATAGCTGCCTCAAATACATCTTCCGAATTTAAGACAAATCCACCTGTATCAATCAAATTAAACTGCTTGCCATTCCATTCGGTGACCCCATAAAGGCGATCTCTTGTAACTCCGCTTTCATCATCCACAATTGATTGTCGATGATCACCTATTAGTCGATTAAATAAAGTGGATTTGCCCACATTGGGGCGTCCTACTATTGCTACTGTATGCCTACTCATTTATTTTTAATGTTTGTATCCCAAGTTCTTTAAAAGGGAGTCATTGTCTCTCCAATTTTCTTTTACTTTCACGAAGAGCTCTAAAAAAACTTTCTTCTCAAAGAAGGCTTCCATATCAATTCTCGCTGCTGTTCCTACTTTTTTCAGTTTTGAGCCGCCTTTGCCGATTAAGATTGGTTTTTGAGATTTTCTGCTTGTGATAATTAAAGCCCTGATTCTTATGATGCTTTCTTCTTCCTTGAATGATTCAATGACAACATCACAAGAGTAAGGGATTTCTTGTTTATAGTTCAAAAATATTTTTTCTCTGACAATTTCAGAGGCAAAAAATCGCTCTGGGCGATCGGTAAAGTCTTCTTTTTCATAATAAGGTGGAGAAAAAGGTATATACTCCAATATTTTATCAAAGATGACTTCTAAATTGAATTTTTCTTTAGCGGAAACGGCTATGTAATCATTTGCATTGATTCTTTCTTTCCAATAAGCCATTTCTTTTTCAACGACTGATTGAGTGACCAAATCAATTTTATTCAGAATAAAAATGATCGGGGCCTCCACTTTCGCTAATTTTTCTTCGTATACACTGATATTCCGTTTTTCATCCGTAATATCGACTACGCATAACATGACATCAGCATCTACAAAAGAGGTATTGACAAACTGCATCATAGATTCTTGCAATTTGTATTTTGGCAAGATTATACCTGGCGTATCAGAATAAACAATTTGGAAATTCTCCCCATTGACTATGCCAATAATACGGTGTCGGGTGGTTTGTGCTTTAGAGGTTATTATGGCCAGTTTTTCTCCGACTAATGCATTGACTAAAGTTGATTTTCCGACATTTGGTTTGCCAATTATATTGACGAATCCTGCTTTGTGATCTTTATATTTTTCTAAATCGATCATATAATTTGATAAAAAAAGACGCAAGATAGTGAATATTCACCAGCTTGCGTCCTTTATAAAAGTATTAGTAGCTAATTTAAGTTACTATTTTTGGATATACATCACTTCTTTGACTGCTTTGACTACTTTTTCGGCATTAGGAAGGAAGGCTTCTACTAATACACCTGAATAGGCCATTGGAGTATCTGCTCCTGTTACTCTTACGACTGGCGCATCTAAATAGTCAAATGCTCGTCTTTGTACTGTGTAGGCTATTTCTGTAGAGATTGCACCAAATGGCCACGATTCTTCGATGGCCACTAAGCGATTGGTCTTTTTTACTGATTGGATGATGGTATCATAATCCATTGGGCGAATCGTTCTTAAGTCAATGACTTCTGCGCTGATCCCTTCTTTGGCTAATTCATCGGCGGCAGCGTTCGCAACTTTCATCATTTTGTTAAAAGAGACCAATGTTACGTCCGTCCCTGTTCGAGTGACATCTGCTTTTCCGATTGGGATTAGGTATTCCTCTTCTGGTACTTGTCCTATATCAGAATACATATGTTCTGACTCCATAAAAACAACCGGATCATCATCTCGGATAGCTGACTTTAAGAGTCCTTTTGCATCATAAGGATTAGAAACGGATATCACTTTAAGCCCAGGTACGTTAGCGTACCAGTTTTCGAAGCTTTGCGAGTGAGTGGCTGCTAATTGTCCTGCGGAGCCTGATGGCCCTCTAAATACGATAGGACAGCCATAATTCCCACCAGACATTTGCAACATCTTGGCGGCTGAATTGACGATTTGATCAATAGCTAATAAGGCAAAATTGAAGGTCATGAATTCGATGACTGGGCGTAGGCCGTTCATAGCAGCCCCTACTCCAATTCCAGCAAATCCCAATTCTGCAATAGGTGTGTCAATAATTCTTTTAGCACCAAATTCGTCTAACATTCCTTGTGTTACTTTATAGGCGCCGTTATATTCAGCTATTTCTTCACCCATCATAAATATGCGCTCATCTCTGCGCATTTCTTCTTGCATTGCCTCTCTTAATGCTTCTCTAAATCTAATTTCTCTCATTGTGGTTGTTTTGATAAAGCAAAGATATATAATTTCATTGGAAGTTTTCATGTATTAATCACTTCTAAAATAGTTTAATGATTGTTCAAATAGGTCGTGAGGCTTTCAGTTTGTGGGTTTTGCTTGTTCATTGTCTTTGTTTGTAGGCTAAATCCTTAATTTTGATGAAAAGCTATTAGGTGGTCGGCTTAGGGATGGGAGCGGTATGTGGCGTCAATGGGGCAGCTTATGGAGCTTAGGCGGACGCAGGCTTGCCCCGAAGGGGAAGACAAGTGCGCCTTAGCGGAATAGCTGACACATAGCCACATAAGAGCGGACAGCCCGACCTTTCCTTATTTTTTCATCGGAGGGCGCACACATAGGTAGCGCCCCTACAGGCCGATGAAAAAATAAGGAAAGGGAAGCCCCAATTTTCTATAAGATAGTACTATTAAAATAAAAAATACAGATGCGTAAGTTTACTTTATTGATGATTAGTTTGTTGATGGCTAAGTTATTATTGGCTCAATCGGCTAATCCGTTTTGGACAGATATTAGGGAAGATGATTTTAGTGTGGATGGTGAGCGAAGAATAATTCCAGAGAAATATCGGACATTAGAATTGGCGGTGGATGCTTTTAAGGAGCATTTGGCCTTATCGCCCAAAGAGCGGACTAATGTGAAGGGCTTGATATTTGAAATGCCAATGCCTGATGGCTCGTTTGAGCAATTTGAGATTTATGAGACATCCACTATGGCGCCCGAATTAGCGGCTAAGTATCCGAATTTGAAAACTTATGGTGGTCAAGGGATTGATAATCGAGCAGCGACGATTAAGTTAGACTTTACGACATTAGGCTTTCATGCGATGGTTTTGTCTCCATCTGGAACGGTATTTATTGATCCTTATAGTACTGGTACGATAGCGCATTATATTAGTTATTATACGAAAGATCATTTGCCAAGCGAAGAAAAGCGGCATTTTGAATGTCATACGGCTGATGAGCCAGTGATTATTGATTCGGAGGATGAGATTATGTCTACCGAAGAAAAAAAAAAGGTAAAAGATGTTTTATCAGCCGATGGTTTTCGAAGTGATGATGGGCAGTTTAGGACTTATCGTTTGGCGGTGGCTACTACAGGTGAGTATAGTAATGCTTATGGAGGTACCTTAGAGGGTGCTTTAAGTGGTGTTTTGAATACACTTAATAGGGTCAATGGTATTTATGAGCGTGATTTTTCGGTACGTATGGAGTTGGTGGCGGATAATGATTTATTGATTTTTTTGGACCCAGCAACAGATCCTTTTACCAATGGTGAGCCTGGTGATTTGATTGGAGAAACCCCAGATGTGATTAATGATATTATTGGAGTTAGTGCTTATGATATTGGGCATAATTTCAATGTTGGTGGTGGTGGTTTAGCTGCTGTTGAGACCCCTTGTAAAAATAATCAAAAGGCGCGTGGTGTTTCAGGTATTTCAGGACCTGCTGGTGATAATTTTGATGTGCGATATGTAGCTCATGAGATGGGTCATCAGTTTGGAGCTCGACATACATTCAATAGTGTTTATGGAGAGAATTGTGGTGATAATATCTCTAGTAATAGTGCTTATGAACCTGGTAGTGGTACTACCATTATGGCTTATACGGGTTTATGTGGCCCTGATAATGTGGTGACTTCTCCTGATGATTATTATCATAGGAGAAGCTTGAATCAGATCATCAATTATATTACAGATGAGCAGGGTGATGATTGTCCTGATAAATTTGATTTAGACAATACGCCTCCGTCTGTGAGTGTAGAGGAGGATAATTTTATTATACCTGTTTCTACTCCATTTATTTTGCATGCCAGTGCTACTGATGCGGAGAGTGATTCTATCACTTATTGTTGGGAACAATATGATTTGGGGCAGCATGGAAGCCCTTACGCTCCTGTTGGTAATGCGCCCATGTTTAGAACTTTCCTACCAACAATTGATTCCTTTAGAGTATTTCCACAATTAGAAGATATCGTAGAGAATGAGGTGACTATAGGAGAACGTATTCCATTTTATGAGCGTGATTTGACTTTTATTTGTACGGTAAGAGATAATGATGCTGAAGGGGGGTGTTTGGATCAGGTGGAAGTTGAGATTGAGGTGATTGATGAAGCGGGGCCTTTTAGAGTTAGTTATCCTAATACTAATATCCCTTGGGTTGAGTCTGCTACTCATACGGTGAGTTGGGATGTGGCTAATACTGATCAAGCTCCTATAAATACTGAGTTAGTGAATATTTATTTATCTGTGGATGGAGGTTATAATTACCCCCATTTATTGGCGAGTAATATAGCTAATACTGGGGTGGCTGAGATAGTGGTCCCTGAAGGAGTTGTTGGTGAAACAAATCGAGTTAAAGTAGAGGCAGTTGATAATATTTATTTTGATATTTCTGATGAAGATTTTACTATTCTTCCTGCTGATACTTCCACCTATTTCCTATTTACGGAAAATAATAATGAGGCCTTATGTGATGGTGATTATGCTGAATTTTATATTGCTCCTCCTGCCTTGGGAGATTTTTCGGATTCATTGACTTATATATTGGTGAACTTACCAGAAGTAGGCAATATCCATTTTGAGAATGACAATGATACTTTGTCTTTAAGTCCCAATGAAGGAGTGACTATTTATTGTGAGTCATTAAATGAGTTAGGTAATGGTATTTATGGCTTTAATGTCGATGTTGCCAGTCCTGATACGGTTTTAACTGTGGAGTTCTATTTGAGTAAGGGTGGAGAATCCACTCCTATTCCAGGAGGAATTGCCGATTTTGATGGTATTAATGATTATATAGATGCTGGTAGTTTTCCAGTGATACAAGGAAGCGCTCCTCGAACTATGGAAGCATGGGCAGATGTGGAAAATGAAAATGGGGGTTTATTTCAAGCAGGTACTTATAGTAACTTTGCTGATTTTGGTTTGCGAAAAAGACCTAATGAGGATGAGTGGAGGCTTGTTTGGGGAAATTCCAGCGCCACCAATTTTATGATTCCTGGTAGTTCTGAAGGTTGGCATCATTATGCTATGTCTTATGATGGCACATATATTAAGGTTTATTATGACGGTTTCTTAGCTTTAGAGCAGCCTGCTTTTTTGGATACGCCTCCTAATTCTAATTTCTTTGTCGGAGGTTGGGAAGATTCTTATTTAGACTGCAAATTAGATGAGCTAAGATATTGGTCTATCGCTTTAAGCCCAGAACAGATTAGAGAAAACATGCATCGTACCTTAGATGCTTGTACGAATGATTTAGTGCTTTATTATCAATTCAATGATGAGGAAAATTATGGTTTAGATGTTAGTGGTGGATTTACAGGAACCATAGAGGGAGATACCGATTTTGATCCAGCTGTTGAGCCTGTTGGAGGTGGCATAAGTGATGCTAAAGTAGAAACTAATATCGGGGTAGTAAATTTTGATAGTCCAGTTGTTGAAATGGACTTTTCGGATCATGCTGGAGCTGATATTGTTTGGACGAAGCTCAATTTATTACCTCATACTACTGCTGGTGTTGATAATGATCATGAAACTATTGAAGACTCTTATTTTGTCTTACACAGATATAAAGAAGGCTTAGATAATCCTGGTAATTATACTGCTGATGTCAGTATCACTTTTGAGGAGGCTGTCTTTACAGAGAATGATGAGGCTTATCCTATCAGAATACTTTTATATCATCGAGCCTTCAATGCTACTGATGAGGAATGGACTTTATTAAGTAATGCTAGTGCAGTTGATTTTGATAGTCAGATGGTGACATTTGAGGATTTAAGTGCAAGCGGTCAGTTTTTAATTACTCGAACTTCAGGTCCGATTATCTCTGTTACTCCTGTCAATGATTTATGTTATAGTAATGAAGCCATTATTCCACAATCCAGTTATACTGTATCTGCCATTGATTTAGTAGATGATTTAAGCATTAGTCCTTCAGAAGGGTTTTTGATCTCTTTTTCTGAAGATGAAGACTATATTGATCATACAGATGATATTGAGTTGACTCCAGATGCAGACGGCATTATTGAGCCAACTACTATTTACATTCGCTTTATGCCAGACGGCACAGGTACTTATAATGGAGTTATTAGTCATAATAGTTTAGGAGCTGAGCGAATGGTGTTAATCAATGGTTATGCTGGAACAGGAGAAATACTCGCTGGTTCTTCCTTACATTTAGATGGTAATGGTGATAGAGTTGAGTTGCCTCCTTTTAATTTGAATGATGATGCCTTAACACTTACAGCTTGGGTGAAACCAGATGGTTATCAGAATAATTTTGCGGGCATTATTTTTTCCAGAGATGGCAGTACTACAGCTGGAATTAGTCTTACTAGTGATAATGAATTACGCTATCATTGGGATAATGGCGGCTGGTGGGTTGGAACAGGGCTGATTGTTCCGCCTGATGAATGGAGTCATATTGGCTTAACGATTTCCTCAACTGGGGCTGTAATCTATTTAAATGGGACTTCCTTTATTTCTACTGACTTTTTGGATATAGAAGAATTTGATGGGCAAACTTTTATTGGAAGTGATGGAGATGGGAATCGATTTTTCGAGGGAGAGATTGATGAGGTTCAAATTTGGGGTAGAACTTTAGGGCCATCTGAAATTCAAAAGTATATGCATTTAACATTGGATGGATGCAGAAGAGATGATTTGATAGCTTACTATAATTTTAATGATGATTCAGATAATATGATTGCTGATGAATACGGCGATTTTAATGGTGAATTGGTAGGTGATGCCTATATTTCAGAATCTTCAGTGCCAGTTGGGCCAGGATTAGCTGATAGACAAACAATGGCTTTAGGACCAGTTAATTTTGAGGGTACAGACTTATCTATTGTCTTTACCTCATCTGATGATAATGCTGTAGTAGCGAGCCATATTTTGGCTAGTCCTTATGGAAATGAAGGGCTTGTTAGCGAACAGGAGCTATTGAATGAGCAATATTGGATCACTAATCATTGGGGAGATGATAATAATTTTGAAGGAGATTTGAGGTTTTCAGGCATCCCTAATTTAGAGGAAATAGATGAAGAAACGCCTCAAGCTTTTTTACTGTACAGTCGACCATTTAATGATGATGAAGAATGGGAATTAATTAGTGTGGCTGATGAAGTGGACCTAGCAAACAATAGTCTTATATTCGAGGATATTGATCAAAAGGGACAATACTTATTAGCTAAGGACAATATCACTAGTATCAAGAAATTAAATTCTAATTCCTGGTATATTTTCCCCAATCCTGCCAAAGATAGGCTAAACATTGTTATTGATGGCATTTCAGATGAAGCTATAGTAGAAGTATATAATACGATAGGACAGTTGCAATATTCTTATAGAACCCAAGACAAGCGCTTAAGTATCGATACACATTCTTGGTTAGCGGGCATTTACTATATTCAATTGAATATGGGCGAAGGCCAATTATTGAAGAGATTTGTAAAGCAATAAGTTAGAAAAAAGGCTTCCGATACATTTTTATAAAAAAATGTATCGGAAGCCTTTTTTCTAACTCATTAATAATCTGCATTTTACAAAAAATGTCAAAAATTCCTTAATGACTTTTAAGCGTTTTTGAGTCTCAATATAGTTCAACAGATATTCACGCTATCTTTGATTTACTTTTTCAGCCCTTAGATTTGCTAATTTCCATATTCTATTTTTCTAAATTAACTTAACAAGATCACTCTTATGTACTTTACTCTTAACGAATTTACTGGAAGGAATATGCCTCATTCAATAGTTAAAGGCAAATCTAATATTATAAAAAATCTATACTCGTTATTTCAACTTAACTACCAAAATGGAAGTATAAAGCTAAATAATTATCCCAATAACCATCATTTATTTTTAGATTTTCGTGAAAGTTATGGTAAAAGTATACAAGCAAGTGATGAAGCCTACCTAATATTTTTGATCAGACAAGCACCTTCTCAATGGTTTGTAGGCCAAATATTATCTGTAATGGATAATTTCTCTTTTGAGCTTTGTCAAGAAGCTTTAAAGGCCATGACTAAATTTTCGGATAAGCAAGATCAACTATTATTTTTAAATCCTTGTATTAGAGTATTTGGTGAATTAGTTATTAATCAGACTTTGATTGATCTAATGATAAAAACCAATGATAATGAAATTAAATGTAATATTATAAGAGGGATATCACTTATCAAAACAAGGTTATTTACTATAGAAGATTTAATTGATGATATTGAAGGGCCACTATATAGTTTATCAGGATTCAATTACTGTTGGCATAAAAACAAATACGTCACTTCTTTTCACGAAGGCATTAATGAAGAACATCTTTTCATGAATGAAGATGAAATATCGATATATAAGCCAATGTTTGACCAATTATTATATCAAAAAAGAAAACACTTTCTAAAAGAGTATATCTTTAATAATGATCAAAAAGTTAGACTCTTAATTTCTCAATTATTACCTAAAGATATAGAAGTATATGATAAACGTTTGTACAGTTTATTTGTCCTTTTTAAAAAAATCCAAGACAAGCAAACTCAACAGGATTAATATAAGTAAATAAGTGGACCGCATTGCTCCTCATTGTATGACTGCTTCTTTTCCACTTATGCTTCGTTTTTTAGTTTAGGAACGTTTAAAAAATAATTTCCACATTTAGCAACTAATCTTTTGTACCAATACTTCGTTGAAAAGCCTTGCCGATGCGCTGCATCGGCTGCATTTTTCGCCTTGTCTTGATACAAAATATTTAGCTGCAAATGCCAATCTTATTTTTTAAACGTTCCTTAATTAAATTAATCTGCAGTTTTGGTGTCATAGGTAAGATGATGGAATATGAATCACTTAATTTAGCCTAGTAATATTTCATGAATCTAGTTATATTTGGTATCTTATTTGTTGACTTATATCCTAATGATGTATAAAGCTTTTTGTATTCTATCATTGCTTTTTGCAATAACTGTGGCTGATGCTCAAACAGATTTTCCTGGATCAAAATTCAGTATAATTATTCCAGAAGGCTTTGCTATGTCTGCTAATAGTGCGAGTCTTAGACATCCCACCTATAATGCCAGTATTGAAGTGATGGAGTTGGAGGATGTTCCTTTTGAAATGATGAAGGAGGAATTAAAAATGGAGGAAGAATTTACATTAGAGATATTAGTAAAAGAGGAAGTAAGAATTAATGGATACGAAGGAATACTTTATAAAAACAGGGTAGTTAATGCCTCTCCTATCAATCAACTCACTGATTTTAAAGCATACGAAGAAGATAAAATTGGCTGGGTATTAGCATTTGGTGATGAGTCTAAAACCTTAGTATTGACGGCTAATTATAGTTACCATTTTGATGATATCCTTAATTCAAATGTTCGAAACTCCTTATTAAGTATCCTTTATGATGAAAACAGAACACTCAATCCTTTTGACAAGCTCTGTTTTGAAGTAGATGACTCTAAAAGTCCCTATAAATTTGCTAAAGTTATGTATAATACGGGGGCTGTTTATACCTTAGATGAGCAGTATGACAATACCAAACCTCCAGCTCAGTATTTTATGATTAATGTACTTCCTATTTCTTTTATTAATGATATGCATTATTCTATGGCTGAATCTATCAGTACAAGGTATATGCTCAGCTTTCACATTGAGGAGTACAATAGTATTAATTTGTCTGAAATAAAAGGATATGAGTTTATCATAAAAGAGACGGACGAAAACGAGATTGAGCATATCAATTATTCTGTCGTATTATTTGATGATGATAAAATTTTCCATCTTAAAGGGGTTAGCAATACCCAGTTTAAAAAGAGTATTTCTACTTTTCGTAAATTAGCGCAGCAATTTAAACGAAAATCATAAGTTTTGCATTTTCTAAGGGATAGACTCCCCCTATATTTTCCCAATTTTTAATTTACTTCTTTATGCAAGATCGGATACGTATTAGTGATGCCTTTCTCAAAATTAATCCAAATACTCGTTTGGGGTGTATCTCATGCGAAGTTGACATCAATGAAAAGAATGCTGCTTTAGCTGCTGAAATATCTGCCATTAGCAAAGATATTTCACTGAAGTATAGTACGAGTGCTATTCGTGAAATTCCTGCTAATTTAGCCACGAGAAAGGCTTATAAAGCCTTAGGACAGGATCCCAGTAGATATCGGCCTTCAGCAGAGGCTTTACTTAGAAGAATTATACAGAAGAAAGGCTTATATCAGATCAATTCATTGGTTGATGTAATCAATTTAGTCTCTATTAAACATGGGTTTTCTATTGGAGGTTTTGACCTAGATCAAATACAAGGAGGGATCACATTAAGTCAAGGCACAGCAGATGATATTTATGAAGCTATTGGTAGAGGAAGATTGAATATCAATCACTTACCAACTTTACGAGATAAATTGGGCCCATTTGGTACACCTACAAGTGATTCAGATCGTACTAAAATCACTCTTTCTAGTACACATTTTTTGATGACAATTTACGATTTTGATTCAGGGGATGGCTTAAATGCTTGTATGAAAGACGCAATTCTACTTTTGAAGAAGTATAATCAAGCTAAAGAACTCTTAAATTGGGTAGTAAATTCATAGTTTTTTAAGATAAAGTCGTTTTTTCGGAACAAAAAAGCTAAATTTAGCGTTCCACTAATTACCAACTTCATATAAAACCTTTATCAATGACAGCCACAAGTAGAGAGCAGATACCTGATCAGGATGTTATCAATAGAATCCTTAATCAAGGCAATATTGATTCTTATGAAATTCTTTATGATAAATATGTTGACAAAGTTTATGCTAAATGTCTGCTAATATTAAAAAATAAAGAATTAGCTTATTCTACCACACAACTTATTTTATCTGAAGCTTTTGGTAGTTTATCCTCTCAGCCTCCAGGTCTTAGTTTTTCAAGATGGTTAGTTCAAATTACCAAGAAGCATTGCATTAGCCAATTATCTTCAAATGCAAGTTCCAGTTAAAGAAGGTAGATAGCATACTTTCTTTTCCTCCCCCACCCTATACTTTATCTCCAATATACAAAAATAGCCCACAGCCTAAGCTGTGAGCTGTAAGGGACATTGGCAGATATTATAGTAATATCCACACTAATTACTCGAATCATTCTTTATGAAAAGATTGCAACAATGATGTTCGGTATTTCATTGTTAAAGGTTTGGCTTTTCTATGAGACTCTGATTCGAGATGTTTTTCTTCCAATTTGAAATCGTTGTTTCAATAATTTATATTTACCATAACAAACGATATCTGTTAAGTCGTGATTAAATTTCTTTCTTCTATCCTTATTAAATCGAGGCAGGTATTTAGCTACCAGTGCTTCTAATGCTCTATTCATATCTGTTCCACTCATAGCTGCACAACTTACACAAATAGTATTTCCATAAGAGATAGAGTTGCTCATTAATTTCATGCTTGAATGCTTTAGAATGGCAGAGCGAACATTTTTGGCCTTGCCTATATAGAGGATTCTTTTGAGCAATACCACCTTTGTTATTGGGTGGTAATTACATTCGTAGAAAATATAGATACCACCATAAATAGGTAGGTGTCTAAAATTATCTTTCCTCCAATAACCATCAAAATCAAGTTTTATACTCTTCATAGTTCTACATTTAAAAGGGTTTACGATTTAGTAGTAAGTACCTAAATATAAAGTCGATTATTTACATTCAGGTATTTAAGAGAACCAGCGCACTAATGCGCTGGTTCTGCTTTACAGGAATTTGAACATTCCTTAAACACACAAAAAATAGCCAGACAAAACAATTATAAAATTACCCGCTTAATAAGCAGCTAAAGTTAATTATTTCAGCAGTATAAACTCATCAAGAATACACGAATAATCACCTTCAACTACTGCTATAAGCTTTTTATTTTTTTCGTTTGTGCGCATAGCTTTAGTGTTCTCAATAGCTCAGAAAGTGCTATTAAAGTCAATAGTTACCATTAAAATGATTAGATATACCTAATTAATGTCAAACAAATTGGTCCATTAATCTTAAAGTAAATAGACGAATTTACTCTTCATTCTCGAATAAGGGTTGTAAATGAGGAAGAAAGCCTTTATCTTTGTACTGTAAAAATTTGGCACAAACGAATTTTTATAGTTAGCAAAGACCAATAAGCCAGGCTTCTAAAGTCTGGCTTATTTAATTTCCAACTTCACTACTTGCCCATTCTAATTTCTTAGAAATTGTTTTACTATTATCATTTTGAATAAGGTCTTGAATAAGAGATTTAATATCTCCAACTAATATATCTTTGGTCTTAGCAATTTTGGTAAATGTCTTGTCGCTGCTTATGAGCAGTACTTCTATCTTTTGTCTGGTCAAATAAAGTGATGATAATTCTTCTATTGATAATTGTTCTCCGTGATCAAAACATTGCATTAATAATTCTCCTACTTCTTCTCCATCAAAATTTTTGACTTCAAGGCATTTTGATTTAATAAGTGGAGTGATCCCTTTATGTTCTTGTTTATTAAGCTGTCCAATAATGAAATCTGTAACGTGAAAGTTGCAAATCAATTTAGCTGCAATCTCTATGACGCCCAAGCTTTCTAGTTTTAATAAATCTTCTTTATTGGACAGAATTACGTTCATTAGGAACTGGTTTCAAGTTTTTATAATGACTTAGCCAATAGCTATTTTTCCGTATTTCTACGTTATTTTTTCGTTCCGTAGCGCTGCTATGTGCCTCAAAAATGCCTTGAACTACGATAAAATAGCTCATTGGCAGTTAAGTAGCTAACATTAATTATTTCGGCAATTCTGCTGGCTTCTTTTTTGCTTATACTTCGTTGCTTTTCTTAGCAATAGCCCTGCTATTACTGGCGAAAAGCGCCTTGTCTAAACTAAAAATAAGCTCATCAATAATACCAAAATAATTACTATCAACTACTTAAATGAAAAAACTTTAAATCAGTTCTTAAAATTCAATTAAATAAATGGGCAATATCGTCTTTAAATTCTTTTTTAAATTTATCTACGGTCATATCCATTAAGGAGGCCGCTTTAGGGACTGATATTTTACCTTGATTTAAAGTTTTAAGTAGTAATCGACGGAAGCTTCTTGATCTTTCGGTTCCTTTGTAAAGTTCCGTTTGATCTTTTTTGGTAAAGCCTTTTAATTTTTCTATTGCATCCTCATCGAGTACATTGGCTCTGGATGCATTAGTTATGATATCGTCAATATCCATTCCATACTTTTCTCCAAAATCTTCTAGTTCAGTATAAGATACATAAGAACGATCCGATCCCATTTCTACAAGCATGGCATCTCTTGGGAAAAGCATTTCTGCTGCAAATATATCACAAATCTTTTCCAATTCTTCACTTTGATTAGGAAATTCTGTGTTTAGTATTAAGTGGCCTAGCTCGTGTAATAATACCATTCTGCATTCAGTTGGCTTCACACGATTCAGATTAATAATGATTACAGGCACCTCCCCTTCTCCTAGATAGAATGATAGTCCTCTCAGATCTTTATGTGTATGAACATAAGATATTTTGATTCCTTTTTCTTCTAGTAATTCAGAGATGCTGTAAATAGGGTTAGTACCCAATTTCCACTTCTTTCTGACCATTTTAGCTACTCTGACAGCATCTTCTTCTGTTACGACTAGATCGTTGACTGGTTGTGTCAATTTTGACTTGACACCAGCAATATATTCCAACTCCAGGTATCTTTCTATGTAATTGACTGTTTCAATCATCGCTGTATCGAAAATATCTTCAGAAATAGTGTCTAATTTGAAGTAATTTACTCCAAAAGGCTTGAGACTTAAATGGTGATAGCCCTTAAAGAAGTAGTTAATATTCACTCTAAAAACTTTAGCCATTTTGATTAATACATCCGATGTTGGTGTCATTAAGCCTTGTTCATATTTATGAATCGCTGCTTTAGATTTTTCTATCGAATTAGCTAGTGCATCCATTGATAATCCTGCTCTTTTACGGCCCATAATTAGGCGACGGGTAAGATTGGTATCCCTTTTAACAGATTTTTTCGATTTTTTTTGATTTTCATTACTCATAGAATAGAGTTTTATCTTAAAAAAGTTTAAGTGTTGGACATCTCTTTTGCTATTGGTAAACAAATTTACGTAATTTTATTTTTGTTTACAAATAATTGTTTGTTTTTTTTAAGCTCCCCTGACCTCTCCTTTTGTCAGAAGGGGAAATGCTTCTTTAGCAAGCTCTTCGTCTAGTGGGCATTTCTCTGACTTCCGTTTGATTGCTGTTTTCAACTAAGAGTATTTTTAGGATCTTAGTTAATATTTCTGACGGAGGTTTTGAAATGCCTAGTTCGTATTTGTAAATTACTGCTTTGGGCAATTGTGTTGCTTGCGCTAAGTCTTCTAATGATAGTCCAGCTTTTTTTCTTGCTAGTATTAGGTAGTTGTCGAATCCACTGAATTTCATATTGTTACCATTTTATTGTTTTGAAATGGGAATTAGAGTGATGGTGAGTGACTCTTTTTTCCTTTTGTGTGTGTCTTTTCTTTTTTCTTGGTAAACAAATTTACATTATTTAATTTTTGTTTACAAATTTTTTAGCATTTTTTTTGAAAAAAGAGGAATGACTTGTTATTTTGGTGAGAATTGGGGATATTGCTGCGTATTCTGCGCAAGGGATAGAAGCGGTATGCAGCGTCTATGCGCTTGCTTACGGAGCTTAGTAATGCGCAGGCTGGCCCGTTAGGGCAGACAAGCAGTGCTTAGCGTAGTAGCGAGGGCATAGCTGCATAATAGCGGATAGCCCGCCCCCATTCTAATTTTTTATTCGAGGGCGCACACATAGGAACGCCCCTACGGTCGAATAAAAAATTAGAATGGGGATGCGCCCTAAGTGAAACAAAATAAATAAACTGCGCCATTAAGCCTTATCTTTTCGGCTGTTTCTTCGTTAAAAAAATTGTCCCATAGCTCTGCTATGCAACATTTTTTTGCCTAAAAACAGCCAAAAATCTTGCATTTAATTTG
>JAHDDN010000583.1 GCA_020629335.1 Chitinophagales bacterium
GTTTTTTAGATAATGAAGGCATCCTTAAACTAAGTAAGCCTTTAAATATAAAAAATCAAAAAGTTAAAATTATAGTTCTTATTCCTGAGGAGGAAGAAATTACTGATACAGAATGGATTAAGGCGAATGCTAATAATCCAGCTTTTGATTTTTTTAAAGAAGATGAAGAAATATATTCCCTAACAGATTGGGGAACTAGTAGAAGATGAAATTTAAGATCGTTTTAATTCCTTTTCCTTACCCCCCAAACATTTCTTCGATAGTATTTGAATAGATTCGTTTAGCAATAGCCCTACCATCAGGCAAGCACTTTACTAAAGATTCCATCATTAAGCCAGAATTAATTTCGAGGACTTTGTGTCCTTTGGGAGTTTGGATGATATCAATGGCTCCAATATTTAATTGAATGGCATCAGCAGCCTTTAGTGCTAATTGTTCTAACTCAGGATTTTGTACGACTTCTGCGGTAGCCCCTTTGCCTAAATTGTGCTTACTGCTAAAGGGACATATTTCTCCTTTACCCAAAACCTTATTGGTAGGAAATGGAATTTGTATATCGCTCCAATTGAGGTGGAGATTTCTTTTTTTCAAGTAAGCTTGTAAGAGTTTAAGGATGTCGGATTGACCATCGCCTACTAGATAAGGGGGAGTCTTTTTGTAAGCAAATTGTACCGTATTATTGAGGATGATGAATCGTAATTCGGCTTCAATATTTTGATAAGGAGAAAGCGCAGCTCCTCTATTCGATTGAAAAATATTGTGCAAGGCTAACTCCAAATCTTGTTGGTTGTGGGCAAAGTACACTTGATTGCCGCCTGTTCCCATATTAGGTTTGCAAACAATAGGGAAGGGGTGTTTACTTAGGATGTTTTGGACTTGTGGCCAATTGCCAGCATCGCTAATATAGCGGGAAAGGCGTGGATTGAGTAATAGGTAGTGCTCCACATTAGGAATATGATTAAGAAAGAGTAGGGTGGAGGTGGCATTTTTATCTTTGGCGATGAGCTGGGTAGCAGCAGAGTTGAGATCAAAATTATAGCCATAGACTAATCGTTTTTGATTGCCTTTTTGGAGTTGTATGATCCAGTCATGGGAGAAAATATGACATTCTATGCCTTTTTCTTTAGCAATCTCACGGATGAGTTGGACTAGGATTCGTTGGTTGTTTTTTATTGACACGACATTTGAACTATGAATGATGAACTATGAATGATGAATGAAAATAAATCAGTTTCATTACTCATAGTTGAGTCGCCTCTTAATAAGGTGGAGACTCAATGACGAACTATGAATGAAAATAAATCAGTTCATTATTTATTGTTCATAGTTCATTGTTATTTTCGGCTTAGGGATGGTAGCGGTATGTGGCGTTCATGCTGCGACTTACGAAGCTTAGGCTCACGATGGCTGGCCTGAAAGGCAGACAAGAGAGCCTTAGCGCAGTAGGAGTAGCATAGCCACATAATAGCGGACAGCCCGACCCGAATATTATTTTTGGCCAGTCGCATTGTAGGGGCGGACCTATGTGTCCGCCCGCTGGCCAAAAATAATATTCGGGGAAGCCCCAATTATTCAGTCCGCAATAATACTAATTTTTTAAACGTTCAGAATGAAAAACACCTAAATGTTGATCATACTTACCTTTGTTATTGTAAATTTATTGTTGATAGCTGTGTTAATTTTTTTGAAATGGGGAAAGTTATTTTCGATTTTCTCATGGATATTGGTCAATGCACTATTGGTTGTTTTGATGGGCTTGTTACTTTATCCAACTTATGCCCGTTTGTTTCAAAAAGCGACTCGTTTGATGTACCCTAAAGTGATATGGCAAAAGTGGGTGGGAAGTACGGAGAAAGAAATATATGAACAGGATGGCTATAGGGTTTGGGTGTATTCTCAGGCAGGAAATCTATGGCCTACAAGGAAGAATAAAACGATTGAATTTGGGAAGAAGGTGGAGCTATTTGCGGTGATAGAAAAGGATGGACAATTATATACGGACAATGCGCTTATGATCCGAAAAAAAGAGGCTAAACCACTAGCCGATTTGGGAGAGAAGCTGTATTTTGAATGGTATAAATTGGAGCCAGAATATCACTACTATATTACGAAGAGTGGTTTCCAACAAATTTATGGTTATTCGCCAGATAGTGATTCTGAAATTGCTCGTTATTTTCGTCGATTGGAGATGAATAAAATGCGATTTATGTCGACTTATTTTGCCAAGGGTTCTAAGGCTGCTATTGATCAGGAGTCAGAAGCGAATCATTCTTTGAAGTGGAAAGGACAGACGGTTGGAACGATGCGATATCAGCTGAGAGCGAATATTGGGGGAAGAGAAATTTGTAGCTATGGTAAGCGATATTTAGAGTCTGATAATTTGGCTAAGATGGATAAGGTACATCGTATTTCTGTGAAGGGTGATACTGGAAGTGATATTTTAGATATGGGCTTTGCTTTGGGAAATTTACCTTATTATTGGGGGAGTTATAAGCAATCTTTGGGCTATTATGGGTCTGATTGTGCAAAGTTTGTGTCGGTGGCTTATTATCAAGCAGGGCAAAATATTGGTTATAAAGGTACCGCTCAATTTAATGAGCAGCCGCATAGGTATCAGATTACGGGTATTAATAGTAAAGGGCAGTTAGTCGCTAAGAATCAGGTTTTGGAATATGGTAGAGATATTAAAGTGGGTGATGTGATTTTGAGGCGTTCTTCCAGAAGTGGTCATGCTGCTTTAGTAGGAGAGGATAAAAATAAGGATGGTATTTTGGATGTGTCAGATTATATTTTGCACACTTCTTGGGCGGCTCCGCATTATGAACG
>JAHDDN010000069.1 GCA_020629335.1 Chitinophagales bacterium
TTTAGGAAGTTAAAGTTAACTCCTTTTTTGTCAACCTATTTCGGGCGTGGACAACTCACTACCCAATACTCATTACTAGCTACTCAAAAAAGGCTTAGGGATGGAAGTGGTATGTGGCGTACATGATGCGACTTAGGTAGCTTAGTGATGCGACGGCTGGCCCGAAGGGCAGACAAGCAGCACTTAGCGAACTTAGAGCAGCATAGCCACATAAGAACGGACAGCCCGACTGCTGCGCCTTCGGCGAATGATAAATGCATAATGATGAATGATAAATTTGGCTTGTGCTACGCACTCTATTGTACGAGCGCAGTAGGAAGCCCCAGATTAATGATAAATGCATAATGATGAACGATGAATAAGGGCTTGTTCCATTCATCATTCATCATTCATTGTTCATTGTTCATTGTTCATCATTAATTAGATGTTTCTCGGATCAAATTCTTTGACGATACGGTAATCAATCTCATCAAATCCATTGTTGTCGTAGACTAGGAAGTTTTTCATTTTTCGGACTAGGTTTTCATCTCCTTCCATATAGCGTTTTTTGTGGGCTTGGATTTCTTCTTCTAAGGCTTCTAAAGTAGAGCGACCTTTTTGTAGGGAGAGGAAATTGCTGGCATCTTCTATATTGGTGCCGATCTTATCGTCCTTGAAATAGACGTCCCCGTTTCTTTCGCTTATCAAGCCCATGAGTCTACCGAATGCCAAGCACTTTCTTTGTCGATCTGCTACGCCTCCCATGCGCACGATGGAAGGAAAAATGTCTTTATTCAATGCATATTTTTGGGCGTAAAATGCTTCTTTACTTTTGACATCATCGCCACATAGTTTATTGAAATTTTCGTAGCACTCTCCTAAGATGCTAATTTTGTAAGCGGGGAAGCCAATTAATAGTTTCAATAAGTTGATATGATTCTTGTCATCGATTGGGAATAGATTCGTGTTTTGCTTCACTTCCTCTTTGACTAAGGCTTTGATTTGGTCGGCTTCTTCATAGCCAATATCTAAGCAGAGTTGAGTCATATTATAGGTTTCATTCGCTTCAAAGCTCGTCTCTAAATAGATGTATGGCTCGCTGGCGTCTACTAATTTTCTGATTTCTCTTTTTAGATCATTGGAAGCCGAATTTGCATTTCCTTGTGCTTGATCAATCGATATATATTCGCTGCGGTCATAATCTCCTGTCAATAATTTGTGGTGGATATTATCGCCGCTCATTACTCTGGCATCTTTAGCAAAGAACTCGTTTAAATCGCCCATTAAATCATTGATTGACTCCTTCTTTTGGAAGGCTTGATAATACTTGAGCAAGCTGTCTGGAGATTTTAAAAAGCCTGCACTGCTGTTATGGCCTTTGAAATAATCAATGATGTTATCTTTAGAGGTGATATAGCGAACGAATAGATTGTTCTTGAATTCTAAGTCTTCTAATTGTTCCTTTTCGACTTCGTAAGCTTCTCTAATCGCTCTTTTGAAATTGACGATTTGATCATTTTGAGTTTGGATGTGTGTTTGAATTTCTTCAAAGCTTTTGTAGGCTGATTCGTGCTGTAAATATTCTGCTTGAATTTGATAGCCTTGATTGGTGCTATCTACATAATTACGCATCAACTGCAATTTTTGGGTAGCGATACCATCTCTATGGGTTTGTGCTTCTTCCAAAGGCAATTTGCATTGCTTGCGATAACGAATATAATTAACCACAAAATAGACGGCTAAGATGAGCAGAATAATTCCTAAGTAAACGCCTAAATTTTCTAAGGCATTTTCTTCCATCATCAGAATGCCCAAAAGGACGACTGTTAAGACCACTGGAATAATGACTAACCAAAGTCGGATAAAACGCCTGGATTTCTCTTTCCATTTGGCGACTCGATTATTAGCGTCTATGAGTTTGCTTTCCTCCTCATGGATGGCATTCTTGGTTTGGTTCAGGCTTGTTTGAATGGCTTGGCGATCTTTTTCTAAAAGCTCTGCGGTGGTACTTTTCTTTTTGAGGCTATTTTTGAATTGCTCATAATCTTTATAGGCATCCTTGAAGCCCGACATTTGATCGTTGAGTTCTTTACTGATTCTTTGTGCCTCCTCTTGGTGGCTATCTAATTCTGATTGAAATTTGATTCTATCTACGTCCGTTGCTTTTTCACCTGATCGAATCTTTTGTAATTCTGACTCTACTTTTTGGTGTGCTCGACGAATTTTTTTATTGATATCATTCAGTTCTCTTTGCAAGCTTTTGATGGTTCTTTCCTGATGTTTGATATGAGCGGCACCAATATCTTTGCCCATTTTATCTTGGAAATATTTCAACAAATCCTGCTCCGCAGAAACCATATCTCTGTCTGCAAAATTATCGGCATCGGTTACACAGTCGCAATCTTCTCTCATTAGGAGTGCGCTAAAAGCATGTGCTTGATTGATCCCGTTTTCGCCTTCTTTAAACTTGGTATTTATGGCTTCTTGGTAGGCTTCAATTCTGGAGGCTGATATTTTATTGGCACGCCCATCATAGGCAGGGCCGATTTTGAGATTAAACTCATTGAGTTTGTACTGCTTTTCTTTTTCGGCAAAATCTTTAAAGAAATCATCAGGCGTAGTTTCTTCTTTGAGGAGGGCGGGATTTTCCATTGGGCGAAAGATAGCCGTCCCTACATCTTGATCGAGTCCGTTTAATTCATATAAGTCTAACAAACCATTTTTTTGCACAAAGCTATCAATGGCTAAATTGACTTGATTTCTATTGATGGATCTTTCCGCAAAAAGGGCATTCAATTTGCCTAAGACTTCTACTTTTCCTAATCGCTGATAGGTGTCAATTATTTCTTTTTCAGGGAAAGTCAGAGTAGCTAATCCCAAGGAGCTGAATCGAGACACTTTACCATTAGAAACTTCATTGAGGTATAAGTGTGCATTATCAATCACTGATAAGCGGCCTCTAAATACCAAGTAAGAAAATTCGCCTAAGGAGTTGAGCATATCACTAAATCGACCAATACTGTGATCATTGATGTTTTTCTTACTCAAGACAAATATTTGATCGACTAAACTACCGTGATCTTCCAGCTCTGTTTCTAACTCATTAATCGCACAATAAGTACGAGCGTATTGGCAATTGTGAGCTGGTGTTTCGGGTTCTTCATCTTCCTGCTTAATCATCTTATCTGATTCCGCTAAATCAGGCATTAAGAAAGCCCCAAAAACTTCTATTTCTTTTGATTTAAATATTTTAGCGATCATTTTGAGCATAGGCTGCGCTAATACAGAACCTATAGCATCAAACATAGGTGCAAAAACGAGCACTCTATATTTAGACAAATCTCCCAAGTCTTGACTGATCAATTGTTGACGAGTTTCTAAGTCCACCATATCATCTATTAGGGTACTTAGATGACGGTCTATTTTTTCTTCTTTATTAAAGTAGGCTTGTAAATTAGATGCAAAAACACCCGATTGACAAACATTAGAATTTGTCTGAATCGCTAACTCATCAAATTCCTTATTGGCGAGATGAGACTTCACTTTCCCATTCGCATCTATCACGAGATCCGTAATTAATTTTCCATAAATATCACCTTTCTCCTTTATGGCCTGAATAGATTCTTGCACAATTCTATCACCATAGTCTCCGAGACCGATTAATATAGTTGGGTGTATCATCTACTAGTTTGATTTTTGGTTAGTTACTTTTCGTCCCTTTAATACCTTATAATTGTTCTCCGTTAATATTGCAAAGCGTTTTTTCTTGACTTTTAACCATACGTCAACAGGGTCTTCTGTTTTGACAATATAATCCTCATAAGAATCACTATATCTTAATGGCTTTCCGTCTTCATCCACATCACTTCTTAAGTAATAGCGTTTTTCATAAGCTCCAACTTCATCTCTATTGCTTTCAAAACAAAGATATTTTTCATACTCAAAGCTAATCCCTAAAGTATGACTATCAGGTTTTTCTAAGCATCGCCCCATCGTATTTTTTCGAATACCAATAGAGCTAAATTGCTCCCCTTTTTTCACGCTTATCACGCCATGCTCATCTGTTTCGTAAGTACGAGTCGTGCTAACATTAATATTTTTCAAAGTAAAGCCATCAGAGACATAAAATTGCACCTCTTTCAGGTCCACTCCATTACGCTCTAAATCAGCGCGCATACTTTGGGTAAAATCTACCGTCCTCGCACAACTCGCTAAGATTAATAATAGGGGTATAATAATGAGCTTTTTCATAATTCTGAAGTAAGTAAATGTAGGGTGCTTTTGAGGGCGTGCCCCATTTATTTTTTGGCCATCGTCTGTAGGGGCCGTACCTATGTGTCGGCCCAACGATGGCCAAAAAATAAATGGGTCGGGCTGTCCGCTATTATGTGGCTATGCACTTCCTACTTCGCTAAGGCATCCTTGTCTGCCTTTCAGGCCAGCCTGCGGCTACCTAAGCTACGTAAGTCAGTACATAGACGCCACATACCGCTACCATCCCTCACGCAAAATGAACTCAATATTTAAAGCTTAGACTGATATTCCTTAATTAAATTAGCAATAATTCTTAACTCATTATTCACCAACTTATAAGTCCCTTCGTTTTGCTTCAAGGTATCCATTTTCATATTAGTAAATTCCTTCACATTCTCTTTGAATGTTTCGTGATATGCAATTAAGCCTTCTAATACTTTTTCGTCTCCCAAGCGCTTATACTCCGCTTCTAAAAGTGTAGAAGACATAGCTGCATGTTTCTTACTAAACTCCAGATAAGCCGCTCTTCTATCAGTCGTATCTAAGCTGGCATAATCATCATTCAACGGATCAGTACCTTCTTCTTGCTTCACAATATAAGGCCCTCTTAATGACTTGCGTTTAACCAATCCAAATGCGTTGACTTCTGCCCAGAGACGTAAGATTGACTCTTCATCCTTACTTGGGAATAGATCATATCCAATCTCATTCATCATCTTTTCCCAATTCTCATCCACATGATAATTGAATCGAGCCGACTCACTTTCATACTTACGCTTGAATCTTTCCATCTTAGAAAGAATAAAAGCAGGAACCGCGGCACCAAACTTATAGAAATAAATACGCTTAGGATCATTCGTAACGGCCATATTAGGTCGCTTACCCAATGCATTCTCTATCAAGGTCATTTTATTCGTTGGATCTTCATCCTTCAATGCGGTATTGCGTTCGTCATTTACACCGATCAAGTAAACATAAGAAGGCTTGTCAATCATCACTTCTTGCTGGAAGGTCCAGAGAGGATCAGACTTCAAATCCATGCTTTCTAATACCTTCGTTTTCATCTTAGGATCTAACTCTCTAAAAGCAGTGTCGATATCCTTGCCTGCAAATTTATTCGCCTTATCCGTAGAATAAGCATACTGCTTAAATAGATTCAAGACATCTTGATTGTTCATCTTTCCCCACTTATAGAGTTTGTTTTCCCCTAAGCTATTGAAGAAGTCTACCATATTGTAATCACCATCTCCCACTTCTACTTGATCCAAGAATAAATCATGTAAAGAGATGATGTAAGGATTGGCTCCTACCCTCTTATCCGTCAACATAACCACCTCTTTACGAACATTGGTTTCAATATCATCAAAGTGATCTTCTATTCTTCGCATATTCTCTAATTCATGATCACAAAGATCCAATATTGAATTATAGAATCGAATCGCATTATCTCTTCTTTTGGCTTCCTTGAGCGCATTCGCTTGCTCTACTACCTTACTAAAATAATCTTCACAAGCTTCTCTAATACGACCTTTTTTACCGATTGGGTTGAAGCCTTCTTCCTCATCTACTATATCCTCTATGAAACCTTTTGATTCTGCCGATTTAGCCACTTCTAACTCCTCATAAGACATTTTTTCTGTCTTCATCTCCTCTCGATAGGCTTCTAAATTACCTCTCAATTCTGCCACAAATTTCTTGACATAAAAAACACCGCCTTCTTTATTACTCTTCTCTTTTAAGTAATCTTCAATGAGCTTTTTCTTATCTGCCACTAACTGCTCTGTATTCAAATCCGCTTGTTTCAAGCTCTCTTTTACAATTTCTAAAAACTTCTGAGCATTCAAGCGAGCATTCTCATGTGTTCCTTTACGGAAATCATCTGGCTCAGATGGACGTAAGCCGCTTCCTTGCGACATATCAAAAATCGCATCTATCACCTCATCATGTGGTTGACTTTCTCGGATCTTCCACTCATTTAACTTGGCATCTACATCATTATCCACATTAATATCTGGAGCCGCTACCGTTAACTTATCCTTTAAGTGACGAGCTAATTTACAAGCAAATATCTCCTTCAATTTATCTCCATCATAATATAACTCAGAGATACCCATACTAGTGTAGTTCGGACTCTTGCCCTTGATTCGCTGTGAATCCGTAACGAATTTTCGAAGATTATCCCAAACCGTATCACCCGCATCACCAATTACACCAGTTGAAAGATATAGGCCCGTACCCATAATTTGGTTCAGCGCATTAATATCATTCTGTCCAGTCTTATTAGCGGTGATATTATCTATCGTTAAAATATTGTCATAGGGATTAGATTTCATACTAATCTTATTCTCCCCACCATAATCAATTACCTCATCCAATAAATGCCCATCCATCATAAAATCCATCTCCTTAAAGGCACCATAACAATTAGCCTCCACATTCTTAGTCCCTTCAAACTGTAGGAAAATATTTGGCATCAAAATATAAGCTAACATCGTATCCGTATGGTCGATTCCTATATCTCTCAAAACATAAGGCAAATCTAAGAAGGTACCACTACCTGTTCCACCAGAAGTAGAAAATGCAACCGACACCTGTATATTTCCACCATGTATCTCATAAGGAGAATCTGGAGCAGGTGTATAAGTACGCAAAGAATCTACAATCTTACTCAATCGCTCTCTCACATCCCTATAGTTAAACGCTAATGCCAATCGGCCCAAAGAACGAATTTGACCTGCACCTTTGGTAATCGCCCCCGCATTCTTTTTATTCTCATCTGGAAAAAATTGATCCACATGCTCATGCGCTTCTATAAATTTCAGCCCATTAGGAACAGAAATATGTAAAAACTCATTTTTGGTAAAAGTAACGGTCTCACCATCTGGCCCTCTTACGCTTTTTAATTTTGGATCCGTATCTAATACGACAAATCTAATCATCGGCGGTATCTCACCATAAATACTTCTAATTTTACCCTTGGCATGTAATAAGGCTCGCGCGCCCGTTCCACCCAAACCAATAAAAATGGATTTTTTTAATTTCATTCCCATATCGTGAATATATTTAAATTGAATTTTAATTTCTATTTCTTCCCATTATCCCCCTCCTTACATACACAAGGAGGGGCAAAGGCTGGTTGTTACTTCCCCTTCTGATATCTAAACTTAATATCTTTCTTCGGCCTTTTGATTGTAAACAACTCATAATCCTTCATAATCCCCCTTGTATAAGGAGTCATCTGAATAGCCGAACGAGTCTTTAATCTGGCTGTCGTACTAAAGCGCTTTCTACGAGGCTGAATTTCTATCAAGAAATCAGTCTCATCCTTTAAGTATTGTTCAAACTTACCAGTAAACAATCGAGACAAAAAGCTTTGCTTAATAATCTTCTCTCCTCCCAAATAAATCCGCTTTCTTCCCCTAAGTCGAATCTTCCTTTGCTGAGGCCACTCAAAGTGTATCGTACCACCCGAAAAATGCGGATGCATGAGTGGACGCAAAAAGAGAAACCAAAGTAATAAAGATGCAAGAATAATGCAAGTCGTAGCAAAAAGGATTTTCTTCCAAAGCGGAACCTTTAATCGAGCAGACCAGGCAATTGGATTAACATTCGTAATTTTGTTGTCATTAATAAAGTCTAAAGCCGCCGCAGTACTCTTAATCGCAATCTGCCCATCATAACGCTTAGAACCACTCAACTTAAACAAACTATTAAAACTGGGCACCAAGCCATAGTCCGTAAATTTAATGCCTACCGTAGCAGGATTATCAGTACTAAAATTCTTAGCTAACACCTTCAATTGCCCATTAGTCGATTCCTGACCATTTACCACCAACTCCACTCCAGGCATCGCCTGCCCATTCTCATTCTGCAATTGTAAAGTTACAAATGACTGCTTCTTAACCGCCTCATCATTAAATTGGATCAATACTTTTTTGGAGATAATCTCCTCATAATCCATCTTTCCAAAACGGATTTCCTGATATTCCTTCCACAAATTTGCATCCTTCTCACAAGAAGTCAACAAAAGAAGGCTCATCAATAAAAGTAAAAGCAATTTGCGCATATAGTCTTTATTTTTTCTTTTTTCATTCCCCCTCCAGACCTAAACATCAAAGATGTAGGGGCGACCCTTGTGGTCGCCCAATTTGGGTAAGAGACCGTCACCAATACTCACTCCTCCTCCAACACCTTAAAAGTAAGAGTCTTAAATTTTTTATTACTTATCACCGCCCTAACTTCTTTAGTCTTTGTAAATTTCACCTTCGCATTCTTCGCTCTTGGGTTAGAAAAAATGATCTTTCCAGTAATTTGTCCTGACTCCAATGCCTTACTCACTGCATCTAAAGATGGTATGCCCTGTAATTCAAATGTCACCTCATTCTGCCCATCTATCTCATAAGCCTTAGCTTTCTTTAAGGCTAATAAAACACCCGAAGGCAGTTCCTCATCTAATACTAATCTCGCATCAAAGCGCAAATCATCGGGCTTATCAACTATGTTAAACTGGACATTCGCACGCTGCATATTTTGCAAACCAAAATAAGCAGACTTACTAGCAAGTGACATATAAATCATCTTTGGAAATACCTTGCCATCGGTTGGCTTATCAAAAACCAAGTTTTCACAACTTAATGATAAACCATCCACATCCTTGGCTTTCAATAAATCAGGGCGGTAGGAAATAAAATAAGTGAATTCTTTGCCCAGTTTCGACTCTTTACAATACTTCTGAATAATTCGAGCCAAACAATCATCTTTAGAGTAGGTTCTCCCCCCAACCGTATAATCCATGTTCTGCTTACCATCTGTAAATACATAAAAAATATTACGGCGAGGACTTTTCAAATAGGTGTTTAAACTGTAATCCCAAGCTTCACAAATATTAGTATTCGTAATCTCATCTGGCACCTGAAAAGAACGAATAAAATTGATCGCCTTCTCCCTTCCTTTTATATCATTCCCAAATACTTTCTGTTCATCATTCAGCACTCTATCCGAAAATGGAATAATGATAATGTCTCCGCCATCATAAGGGGCATACAAAACCTGATTAATCATCGACTTCTTGACCTCCTCGAAGATATTCTCCGACTGACCATAGCCAACCATAGACTTTGTAACATCCATAATCATAATACGATTATGTTCTACATCTTGCCCATAAGAAAAGGTATTCAATAAGAATAAAAGAGTGAGAGAAACAACTAATTTCCAATTCGAAAACATGGGATTTAGGTATTTATTTTAAACGAAATTGAAATATACGATAATTTGTGTAATTACTACAACATTATACATTATAACTACTACGAAACAGACTGATAAAGTTCCTAGCTTACACAATTTACTAACATTTTACCCAAACCCATCCTAACTGATGTCTGCTTTGTCGGCTATAAATCAAACAATAATGCAGAGAATTGTTTATATTTGTAAGCTATGAAAGCAATACTATTGCCTTCAACCAAATCCAAAATTAAGATTAAGATTTAATATGAAATCATTCATAACATTTATTATAATACTTTTTAGCTCCTTTGCGCTATTATCTGCTCAAATCACTGATGTAGATATCCGCTTAGGCAATGTTGAAAAAACTGGTTGCCCAGATGCACTAACCAACATTTGTTTAGATGTACAATTCAAAAGCTCCGATGTCAATTCTGATAGCTTTGGGGTCGGAGGCTCCAGCTTTGTAGTCGACTATGGGGAAGCCCTTTTCGCTCCTAACTATGAACCTAATCCTCTTTTCAATGATAATGACAATTATATAACCGCAGTCACCATCATTGAAAGCAACAAACTTTTCAGTGTGGGTATTGAATATGTAGGAGAAAATAGTGTACTTCTACTACAAGGTAATGAAGAAGAAAGCTGGACGAGCATAGGAACCATCTGCCTCGAAACAGAAGGCGGAGGTGAAGAAGCTGGAATAGATTTCTTCCCCATTACAACAGTTGTTAATCCAGACTTTGAAGATCTATCACTCAATAATAACTTCCCTGAAGGAGAAGGCTATAATGCTCCACTCGATTGTAATGAGGTAGAACTCGTTTGTGCATTTCTTGACGATGAGCAGTTGATTGCTCAATCCGAAGTCTGTTCATCTAATGATTTAGAGTTACTCGATGGAGGGGTGTACGATAACGATTTCGAAGGAGGTAGCGTCACTTGGCACTATAGTACTAACGCAGATTTCGATCCCTATTTAGAAGGCACAGCCATAGAAAGCAACGGATTACCAGAAAATTTGAGCTGCGACCCAATGAACTTTTTCTTCAAAGCACGCCTAGATGGCCTAATTGACTGCCAAGATACCAGCGAAGCTTTTGAAGTAACTATCTATCCTGCTCCTTTCGAAGTAGTCACCTCTCAATTAGACTGCTCCACGCCTTTCGTAAATGTATTATCAATCGATGGCGATTCTTGCTATGAAGCTTCAGGAAATGATCCTAATGAAAACTGCTTAGTACCTATCACCTTTGATTTCGCTTGGATAGCATTTGAAGATACAGGCTGCTCACAATTAATTGAGGAAAGCATCACTCCTGATTGCTCTGCAATAGAAATACCTACACCAACAGTTGACGGAACCTTCACTATCTGTGAAAATAGTACCACTACAGTCATCGCAAGTGGCGAATTCTCTAACTACGAATGGTATAATGAAGAAGGCACTATAGTTGCAGGAGGCTCAGAAGTCGTATTTACACAAGGAGGCAATTACGAAATTATCGGATTCTCTACAGAATATACTGGTTGCGAGTTCTCTAATACTTTCACCATAGAATCTATTCCAGCACCTGATCCTATTGGTATTGATGGCGATCTGTCTTTCGGTGAAAATGACGAAACTACACTCATAGGCCCAGAAGGATACGATAGCTATGAATGGACAGATACAGATGGAAATTTCATCAGCAATTTAGAGGAAATCATCGTGGATACCTATGGCGAATTCACCCTCACTGTTACAACAGATGAAGGTTGCACACTAAGCGCAACAGTAGAAACAAGCCAAAATGTAGGAATTGAAGATATTAAAAACCAAGCAATTAGCTTATATCCAAATCCAGCTACCTCACAAATCAATATCTTACTAAATGATATAGATCAAGTAGAAGCATGGCAAATCTTTGACATCAAAGGACGCCTAATCACCGAAGGCATGATCAATGGAAACCAATTCCAAATAAATACCAATACATTCAGCACAGGCATCTACCTGATCCAATTAACTGGCAACAATAATACCTTCACCAAAAAATTTGAAATTAAATAATTTTGTGGCGCATCCCATTTTTTGCCATCATTTGTAGGGGCCGTACCCATGTGTCGGCCCAATGATGGCAAAAAATGGGTCGGGCTATCCGCTCTTATGCGGCTATTCAGTGTCTATTCCGCTAAGCTGTACTTGTCTGCCCTTGCAGGGCCAGCCTGCGTCCAGCTAAGCTCCATAAGCCACTTCATCACGCCACATACCGCTTCTATCCCTTGCGCACTTCGTAACAAATATTAATGCCTTGCACAATAACAAACTCTCCCAACTCCTTCAAAAAAATAAAGAGCTACAAATCCTTAACCAAATAGCTCAACAACTCAACTCAGAAGCCGATCTGGAAAGCTCCTTAGACAAAAGTCTCAGCCAATTAGTACAACTAATGAGTCTACAAACAGGCTGGATATGGCTACTCACAGAAGATCAGGAAGCCCCTTATTTAGCAGCATCCTTTCAACTTCCTCAAGCATTCATAGATCATCCCAAACTCTTAGCAGGCGATTGCTACTGCCTGGAAAAATTAGCAGAAGATAAGTGGGAAGAAGTCAGTAATATCAATGAAATCAAATGCTCCCGACTAAAAGACTTATCCGATCAGGAAGGAGATATCAAATATCACGCAAGTGTCCCGCTACTGAGTAATCATATAAAAATTGGAATGCTCAATGTCGCTGGTTCAGAATGGAATCAACTACAAGAAGACCAACTCCAACTACTCTATACCATAGGCGATATGATTAGTATGGCCATCAATCGCTCCCGACTATTCCAAAAAAGCAAGCAGTTGGGGGAAATTGAAGAAAGAAACCGATTAGCCAGAGAAATGCACGATACACTCGCCCAAGGCTTAGCCGCTATCTCCATCCAATTAGAAGCCTTAGACGCACAATTAGAAACCGAAAAAGTAAGCCCCAATACCATCCAACTCATCAATCAAATCAAAGAACTCGCACAAGATAATTTGATCGACGCTCGCCAATCAGTCATGGACTTAAGAAGATACGGACTCAGCGATAAATCTCTATCTAAAAACTTAATTACATTAATAAACACCAAATTTAATGATACCGATATTGATTATAAATTAAGCATTAGCAGTTCTCGACCACTCAGTACCCGATACGAAATGAGTATCTATAGAATCATCCAAGAAGCAATTAATAACGTTTTACAACATTCTAAAGCAAAAAATCTATACATTGCACTTAAATACCAAGCCAAACAAATTCATATCAATATCAAAGACGATGGTATTGGCTTCGATTTAGAAAAAGTACAACAAAATAGATTCGGCCTTTTAGGTATGAATGAAAGAGTTAAAATACTAAATGGAAAATTCGAAATTAACACCCAAAATGGCACCCATATTCAAATTCAAATACCCCTTTCATAATGATTAAAATCATTATTACAGACGATCACCCAATGATTAGAGCAGGCCTCGCCAGCATCCTACAAACGCAATCAGATATGCTGGTACTTGCTGAATTACCCAATGGCAAAGTACTCATGGAACAAATCAATGAATTAAATGCCGATGTATTACTATTGGACCTCGAAATGCCCGAGATGGATGGCCTGCAAGTCATTCAAGCTTGTAAAGAACAAGCGCTACCCATTAAAATCATAGTCTTTACCGCCTATGATACTGATGAACGAATTATCAAGGCTATTAAATCAGGCGCCAAAGGCTACCTCCTCAAAGGAGCCAGTAGACAGAGCATATACGATGCCATCAGAGCAGTTCATGCTGGTCAATCCATCCTACAAGCAGAAATCACAGAAAAATTGTTCCGCCAAATCAGTAGTAATTTCACTTCTTTAACAGAAAGAGAGCTGGAGGTGATACAATTAATTGCAAATGGCCTAAAAAATAAAGATATTGCAGATCAGTTATACGTAAGTGAGCGAACAATCAAATTTCATGTGAGCTCTATACTAAGCAAATTGTCTGCAAAGAACAGAACCGAAGCAGTCAAAATTGCTCGTGAAAAAGGAATAATATAAAACAGATTTATAAATAACATTCAAAATGAAAGACCTTAAAAAACCAGTTGCGAGAAAGGCGAATTATACCATCACAGTACATGGTCATAAAAGAACCGACCCTTACTATTGGATGCGCTTAAGCGATCAGCAAAAGAACGCTACAAAAGCAGATAAGCACACCCAAGAAGTATTGGATTATCTAGAAGCTGAAAATGAATATGCCAACACCATCTTGAAGCCTTATGAAAAACTAGAGGACACACTATTCAAGGAATTAAAAAAACGTATGCCTCAGCAAGATGAATCTGTCCCTTATTTCCGAAATGGCTATTGGTATTATAGTCGGTATGAAAAAGGGAAAGAACACGCTATTTATTGCCGAAAGAAAAAAGATCTAAAAGCCAAAGAAGAAATATTGATGGATGTCAATATCATGTCTGAAGGGCATGATTATTTTCAGTTAGGCGCACTAACAATAAGCCCTGACAATAAAGTATTAGCTTATAGTACAGACACCTTAGGTAGAAGAATATATACGACCTATTTTAAAAATTTAAAGACAGGTAAACTATTCCCAGACAAAATTCAAAATGCTAGCGCTGGAGGCGCTTGGGCAAATGATAGTAAAAATTTCTTCTACACCAAAAAGAATAAAGTAACCTTATTGTCCGAAAAAATAGCACGCCACGAATTAGGACAAAAATCCAAGACCGATAAAATTGTATATACTGAAAAAGACCCTAGTTATTATATTGGCGTAGGGCGATCAAAATCTGGCCAGTACATTACTATATACAATTATAGTACAATGATTGTGCAACATCATATCTTAGATGCTAATAAGCCGAAGGGCAAATTTAAAGAGTTTAGTCCAAGAGATATTACAGAACACAAATATCATGTAGAACACTATAAAGATCATTTTTATATCATTACCAATTGGAAGGCTAAAAACTTCCGCTTGATGAAAACAAGCATCAATGCTACAGCTAAAGAAAATTGGGAAGAGGTCATTCCACATAGAAAGGAGGTACTCTTAGAGGATATTGATATCTTCAAAGATCATTTTGTATTGACGGAAAGGGAAATGGGCTTGAATCAATTAAGAGTAATCAACACTAAAAACAAAGAAGAGCATTATATCGAATTTGATCAGCCTGTTTATACCGCTTACGCTTATTCTAATCACGAATTTGACACTCCCTTATTAAGACTTAGTTACTCCTCTATGAGCACCCCTAACTCCGTATTCGATTATAATATGAATACGAAAAAGAAGACACTGAAGAAAAGACAAAAAGTAGTAGGAGGCCATAAACCTAAAGATTATGTAGTAGAACGCCATTTTGCTAAAGCAAGAGACGGCAAAAAAGTACCTATTTCATTAATCTACAAAAAAGGATTCCAAAAAAATGGAAAACAACCATTGCTCTTATATGCTTATGGCTCTTATGGACATACGATAGATCCTTTCTTTGTATCCTCTCGTTTAAGTTTGCTGGATAGAGGATTTGCCTATGCTATTGCTCATATTAGAGGTAGCCAAACTTTAGGGCGTGAATGGTATGAAGATGGTAAATTGCTGAAAAAAATGAATACATTTACCGATTTCATAGATTGTGGTAAATACTTGATTAAGCAAAAGTATACTTCTGCTAAACATTTATACGCTATGGGAGGCAGTGCTGGAGGATTACTGATGGGCGCTGTAGCGAATATGGCTCCGAAAACCTTTAATGGTATCATCTCAGCTGTCCCCTTCGTAGATGTGATTAATACCATGTTAGACGAAAGCATCCCACTTACGACTAATGAATTTAATGAGTGGGGGAATCCTAAATTTAAAAAGTATTACGACTATATGTTGAAATACTCTCCTTACGAAAATGTGAGTGAGCAAAAGTACCCACATATGCTCGTAGAATCTGGCTATTTCGATTCTCAGGTACAATATTGGGAACCAACTAAATGGGTGGCTCGACTCAGAGATTTGAAGAAGGATAAAAATCTCCTCCTTTTGAAAACTAAAATGGATGCAGGACACTCTGGCAAAACAGGCCGATTCCAAAAGCTTAGGGAAAAAGCGGAAGAATTTGCCTTCCTACTCATGTTAGAAGATATGCAAAAATAGCTCCATTACAAGCATAAAACTGATAGGAAAAGCCCTTACTGTACTTTCGTACAGTAAGGGCTTTTCCCTTTAGTACCTGTCCAAAACTATCCTTTCTACTGATGTAGCGCGACTTAACTTGCTTTAGCTTTGTGGTATCATTTTAATCAAAAACAATAATATCATGAAAACAAATCAAGTAAATAAGACAGCCCTTATAACAGGTGCATCAAGAGGATTAGGATTAGCATTAGCTCGTCAATTAGCCAAAGAAGGTTGGCAGTTAATTATTAATGGCCGTAATGCACAGGCGCTTAAAACTGCCGCCGAAGAACTCAGCCTGCTCACCTCTGTCATCGCCATATCTGGTAATGTAATAGATGAAATTCACCTCCTCCAATTTATAGATGCTGCCGAAAAAACCAATGGCATTGATCTGGTCATTAATAATGCCAGCACGCTTGGGGCCTCTCCTCAACCCAAGCTTTTAGAGTATCCAATAGAAGCCATACACACCATCTTTCACACTAATGTGATCGCTCCATTATCACTTCTTCAAAAAGTGCATAAGCATCTGAAAACCAATGCTAAAATCATCAATACATCCAGTGATGCAGCACAGGCCGCTTATGAAGGTTGGGGTGGTTATGGAAGTAGCAAAGCGGCTTTAGATCATCTTACTGCTATCCTTGCAAAAGAATATCCTCAGTACGGAATTTATAGCATTGACCCTGGAGATATGCGTACTCAGATGCACCAAGAAGCCTTCCCTAATGAAGATATTAGCGATCGCCCATTGCCCGAAGAAAGTGTGCCTGGCTTTATGGCTATCATTAATGGTGATTTAGATAGTGGGCGCTATGAGGCAAGAAAAATAGCCATCCATACAACATAAATTTCTAAACCTTAAAATTGAATATCATGGTCCAAAAAAGAAATATAGCACAAGCCCTTTTCTTCGATTACCAATTACCTAAAAAGTTAGAGTGTTCTCTCCCAACAGAAGAAAGAGGCATCCAAAGAGATGAAGTCAAACTATTGATTTCAAAAACATCAGACGATAGCGTTCAACATACTATCTTTCATCAATTAGTAGATCATTTAGAGGAAGGCGATGTATTGGTGGTCAATACCAGCGGAACACTCAAAGCCAGTTTAAGGGCGCAAAGAGGAGATGGTACTCAACTTATAGTCAACCTTTCTACTAGAATAAACGATTCAGATTTTTTAGTAGAAATTAGACAAGCAGTGGGTCAAGAATCTAAGCGGTTCTACGGCATACAAGAAGGCGAAATATTACAACTCCCCAATAATGGAATATTGAAAATTAATGGGCTTTATCATAGGGCAAATAATCAGGAAACACACATACAGTTATGGAAAGTGGAGTTAAGACTCAAGGAGCCTTTAATGGACTACCTGAATCAATATGGGCAAGCTATTAAATATGGTCAGATTGATCAGACTTATCCCATTTCTTATTATCAAACAGTATTTGCCAAAGAGGTGGGTAGCTCAGAGATGCCATCCGCTGGAAGAGCCTTTAGCCCTGAATTATTGAACCGATTAATTGCTAAGGGGGTACAAATAGTACCCATCTTGCTTCATACAGGCATTTCGAGTTTGGAAGTCAATGAGCGTCCTTATCCTGAATATTACAAAATGGAGGAGGAAGCGGCTCAAAAGATCAATCAAGCTATCCAAACAAACAAGCGTATCATAGCAGTAGGTACTACGGTTGTAAGAACGCTTGTTAGTTGTAAGGATGGGAATGGGTATTTAAAAGCCTCTAAAGGCTGGACGGATGCCTACGTCACTCCAGATACAGATATTAGCTTTATCACAGGCTTATTGACGGGATTTCATGAGCCTAAGGCTTCTCATCTCTTAATGATGCAGGCTTTTGCCAGTGCTGCTCATTTCCAAAAAGTGTATGGGGAGGCGATTGAACAAGAGTATTATTGGCATGAGTTTGGAGATTTACACCTTATCTTAACTGCTTAACTGAGAAACTGAATAACTGAATAACTGAGAAACTG
>JAHDDN010000584.1 GCA_020629335.1 Chitinophagales bacterium
CTAAGCGCCGTAAGTCACTGCATGAACGCCACATACCGCTTCCATCCCTAAGCCATTTTTTAATGATGAATGATGAACTCATTATATTTATTCCTCTTCTTCTTCAGCAAGTACCAATCTAACAAGAAACTTGATTTTTTCTAAAGAAATACTTTCTTGCTCCGATTTATTATAAATAGAAAATAGCAAGACCCTTTTTTTCAATTCGTTGATAAAAAAGATAACTCTTACTCCCCCTCTCTTCCCTTTTCCTTTAGATTTTACTGCAACTCTAATCTTATAAAGAGATTCACTAATCAGCATACCTTTAATTGGGTCGTCCTCTAATTCATCAATAAGCTCTACAAGTTCTTTTCTTAAAGCTCTATACTTCTTTATCAACCTCTTTGCCTCTCGTTTAAAGTTATCCGTAAGCAGTACTTCATAACTCATCAAAGAATTCTTTAGGCGTACTAGTTTTTAATTTTCCCTGCTTTGCTAATTTTACTTCCGCTAAGCCTCTTTTGATATTCTCAATAATTTCTTCATTAGAATCTCCATCCTCCTTGATATTCATTTCAACGAAGTCCAAACTCTCTACTAATTCCAAAAAAAATTGAATTTTGGAGTCATCTTTAATATTTACTATTATTTGTGTCATAGATTTCACTTGATAAACGTGCTCTAAAAATAAGCTATTTTAATCACTATATCAATTTCTATTGTCTTTTTGATTTGCTATAAACGCCTCACAACTATCCTTGATACTTTCTTCAATTGGGCGAAATTTCATACCTAATTTCTCTTGCACCTTACTGCTATCATAACCAAAAGAATTTCGAGAATTATGCACCGTCTCCTTAGTCACCAAAGGCTCTTTACCAGTAATCATACTTTGTAATTGAAACAATCGCCAAGCGATGCTTCCCGCCCAATTAGGTAAAGGACGTTTAGGAGCCGTTTTATTCATATACTTCGCAGTAGCCTTGAAAAAATCTTGGTAGGAATAATTGGCTGCATTCAAAACAAACTGTTCATTTTCAATATCGCTCTCCATTAATTGCACCATAGCGTCTACACAATCCCTTACATCCACAAATCCCGAACTTCCAGTCGGATAAAATGGCAAGCCATCCCAAGCACGCTGAAACATAGCCGCTGAACTACGATCCCAATGATCAGCAGGACCAATGATAATAGATGGATTCACAATAACTGTAGAAAGTCCTTCCGCTTGCCCCCTCCAAACTTCCATTTCAGACAAGTGCTTACTTTCAGAATAATTGCTGATATTAGGCTCTTTTTGCCATTCGAAACTTTCATCAGTAGATACTCCACTCTTGCGCCCCAATGCAGCAACCGAGCTTACAAAAAGCATTTTTTGGATACCTTGTTCTATTGCTACATTGACGACATTGGAAGTTCCATCAATATTGATCTGATGAAGCTTGGGAAAGTTTTTGGGATAAAAAGTAACAAAAGCAGCACAGTGATAAAGGTGAGTAATTCCAGTTGTCGCTTCCATCAATGAAGTGACGTCTAGTATATCTGCTTCTACCCATTCTATAGGCCCTTGTAAATCTGTAGGAATACGGCTATTCTGACGCTTAATAGCCCGAATAGAATGTCCTTGACTAACTAATTTTCTTAAGAGAAAGCTACCTAAAAATCCACTTCCTCCAGTAACAAGTATTTTCATGTTGCATTACTAAAAGTAAATTTCGCCACCTACGTTGTCTCTAGCTGCACCTGTTACTGAGCTCAAGCAATTGACCTCTCCCCTCGCTCTTAGTACACCAATAAAACCAATGATGATGGCCTCTTTAAATACAACAGTATCCACATCTGGAAGGATTACTTCCACAGAAGATAAATCCTGAATACGCTCCATTAAATACTTATTAAAAGCACCTCCACCAGTAACAAGCATTTTATCTCCTTCATTTCTAGCCACTACTTCCCTATCATAAATTAATTCAATATTCTTCGCAATCTGCATCGCAATATGCTCGGTAGCAGTCGCAATTTGATCTTCAATAGATATAGGAGCACGATTAAAAATAGGCATCATGACTTTTCTTACCCAACCACCACCAAGGGTCTTAGGATAATCCTTTTCAAAATACCAAGAGTTATTCAATGCATCTAATAAGTTTTCGTCTATCCTCCCTTCACGAGCTAAACGACCATCCTCATCATATTCAAAGCCTAATTTCTCTGATAAACTATTAAGAATCAAATTAGCGCCACAAATATCGTAGCCAATCATTTTATTCTCCCCCAACTTGCAAGAAATATTGGCGATACCTCCAATGTTTAAACAGAATAGATGATCCGCATAAAGATGCAAGTCCCCAATCGGAACAATAGGCGCTCCTTGTCCACCTAAGGCCACATCTGTTGTTCGGAAGTTACAGATCACAGGCACAGCAGTAATGGCCGCTATAGCTGCACCATCCCCTATTTGACTTGTCATCCGATTTTCTGGCTGATGAAACACCGTTTGGCCATGAGACGCAATATAATCTATCCCATCTCTAATACCATTTTCATCTATAAACTCATTAATTACCCCTCCCAGATAATGTCCGAAAAAAGTATGAGTTTTGATGTAAGTCACCGCATTCTGTAATACTAAATTTTTCAGGCGTAATCGCCATTTTTTAGGATGAGGTATAAATGCTGTCGCCAAGACCTCATAAGACCAAGCACCATTATCATTATTAAACTGACAATAAGCTAGATCAAGGCCATCCATAGAAGTTCCCGTCATTACTCCTAACACTCGATAAGTATCCA
>JAHDDN010000585.1 GCA_020629335.1 Chitinophagales bacterium
TCACTAAGCTCCATAAGCAGCTTCATCACGCCACATACCGCTTCTATCCCTTGCGTAAAATCGGGAATTTACTACTCGTCCTCACTTAATATTTCCCTAAGCTTATTAACTCCATAATAATCAAAAATAAAGATTGGAAAAGCACTTAAAACTGATACTGTTGAATCAATTTGAATATATTTTGACAATTGATTTTGGAATATTTTCATTTGTGATATAATTGACGAAGGTAAGATGAAAGAATCATTGACAATAAAGTTCATTTTCTTTAAATGCATTTCAAGCAATTCTTTCCAATTATCATTTGTTAGTGAGCTTAAGTCTTTTAGATAATCAGCACCATCATTAGCGACTACTGACTTATATCTAATATTCACTTTTCCTAAAACTTTTAAATTCTCAAAATCAATTGTCGTAGACAGATGTTTCAAAGCTTCAACCATAGGATAACTGAAATAAATCTTTCCCCTATCTGTTTCCTCGTCAAAAAACTCAACTAAGTCTAAAATGACATCATCACTAGCATTATTAGCATGTCCATCATAATCAAAGAAAAGGTAGATTTCTGCAAAATCACTCCTATTATATCCAGATAGAATTGTTGCATTTTGAGGTCTATTCTTTAAGACTGAAAAAGTATCTAAATCAGGATCGTTACAAATTTTTTGGTATAACTGATATACATCAGAGCAAAAAGCACATTGTACATTTGTATTTTCGTTTACAAAATATTTTGTGAGATTGTCAGTGATTATTTTCTCAGTTTTCTCACCCTCAAATACAAATAATATTGAACTAGGCATGGAATGAACCTGCTTTGTACATTTTTTCAATATTGTGCCCTTCTCTTAATTCCTTAACAGTACTTTTAGCTAAAGACTTAATTTCTTTCTTATTCATTAAAAAGTAACAATCGGGTCTTAGCAAATCGTTGGTCAGAATCGAAGTATTGTGAGTTGATAATATGAATTGGACTCCCGTTTTCTTCAATTCTTTGACTACTAAGGCAGATAGTTCATGATGATAGAATGCATCAAATTCATCAATAAATAAAAACAAAACTTTGGAGTCCTTTCTAAGCCTCTGAAGCCAATAATAAAATAAAATTAAAGATCTTGTCCCAGTTGAAGCAATTTGACCTAATGGAATTGTTTTCCCATCAAATTCAAATGCAATTGTCTCATTATCGATTTCTTTTACGGCTTTAAGTTTACACTCTATTCCAGCTTTATTTAAGAAATCTTCCAAATCTTCTACATTTTCTTTTTCGATAATATCAATTAGAATACTCCTTCTTCCAGTTTCAAGGCCGAGATAAACGTTTTCATCAAGTGATCTAAAAAATAACATTCCATCCACAAATCGGAAAAATGTTAATAATGCTTCGTTTTCTATGTTCTTATCTAGATCAGTATTGTGTTTAATATACCTAAGAAGAGATAACTTAGAATTATTTAACTCTCTTTTTAAGGATTCCGCACCTTTGATATTAATTTCAGCTTCATTACTAATTCGTCTGTCAATACTTGCAAGTATTTTTCCATTAACGGAAATACGCTCAGCTATTACCGTTGAAATGTCTTTTTTTTCATAAGTATATATAACTGTTTTTCCATCCAAAAGGAATTCATAGTAAAAACTTGCTGTATCAGATTTGTTAAATGCATTTAAATAGTAAGAGTAATAGTGCTCCTCAAAATGATTGTTTGTTAAATGCCCTAAAATATCAAACAAAGCTAAGCCCAAGTTTGATTTACCTACACCATTAGGGCCATATACAAGCGCATTATTAACTATACCATTTTTAATACTTTGCTTATTGAATTCATAAGCATTAACATTTTGTAAGTCAAATACAAAATTCGTATTGAAACTCTTAAAGTTTGAAACTGAAAATTTAGCTATCACAGGTAAAGTTTTTCCAAAGATAATATTAAGTTTGATTTTGCCGTAATTTTTTTACGGAAATCATTTAAAAGTGTTGTAATATAAGATTCAGTTAACTTTTTAGATATAAGGTTCTTTTTGGTAACTAATGTATGATAAGTATTCATGCTATCCAAAGAATAAAATCACCTTATTTTTTCTTTAGAAATTCTGTTAATTCTGAAGGCTCGGCTCTATTGCGGTAATCGGCATCCAAAAAGGCATATATGATTTCTCCATTCTCATCGATGATATAAGTGGCCGCTAATGGAAGTTCATTAGATTGATCACCATTATAACTGTTCATGTCAAATCCTTTATTGTACATTCTTGCTACTTCATCGGTGAGCTTGAATACGATCCCATATTCTTTTGCTATTTTATTGCCAATATCACTTAATACTTCAAATTCTAAATTTTGCTTTTCTTTAGTACTGATTGATTTATCAGGTAGTTCTGGAGTTAAAGCTATTAAACTTGCTCCATTGGCTTTAAAGTTAGGCAGTTCTTCTTGTAATTGATGTAAGGTCATATTGCAATATGGACACCAGCCTCCTCGATACCAAGTCAAAACAACTTTACCCTTTTTTAGATAATCATTCAATTCTACTGATTTGCCTAAGGCGTTTTTTAGCGTAAAATTAGGGGCCTTTTCACCTATTTGTTTTGCATTACTAACTATTCCACTATTCTCAACAGCCTCTATGCCTTCTTTATAAGCTCTTTTCTTATTATCACTTGCTTTAGCTTCAAAACTTGCTTTCTTCTCCTCTAATTTTGATGGGCGTAATCGGCTTTTGTCCCCTTTATTTTGTCAAATTATCCATCATAATTT
>JAHDDN010000586.1 GCA_020629335.1 Chitinophagales bacterium
AATTAATGGCTGTTTAACAGTTTTAAATCAGTTAAAATCATGAAAAATCTCACAACAACCATCTTAGTACTTAGGCAAATTAAAAAAAATAAATCCCTAACTAGACGAAGGCTATTTTCAAGCTAATCAAGGCGTGAAACGTAGGCATAGCCTCTAGCTACGGCGAGGCTTCACAACACCGAGTAGCTTGAAAAGAGACGAGTAAAGTTGTGGATTTATTTATTTTAGTTTGCCTTATGGTAGCTTTGGTAGGGTGCAATACCCATAAAAAAATATCTACCGAAAAATCAAAAGAAGTTATGACAAACAAAGAAGCAATAATGGCTTTTTACGAAAAAGCATTAACTGTAAATGGAGAAACAAGACCCACCAAAGTCTTATCACCGCTTATGGCAGAAGGATACACCTCATCAAGCTCTGTTGATGCTAAAAGCGCAGAACAATTGATGGGACAATTAGAGTTTTTTTGGAAACTCATACCAGATTTAAAATGGGAACCACAAGAAGTAATGAATGATGGTGATAAATACATTGTAAGAAGCCTTGCAACAGGAACTCCAAATGGTGATTTTATGGGCCTGCCAACCGATGGTACCAAGTCATTCAAAATTATGTCTATTGATATTCACAAAATGAAAGATGGGAAATTTCTCAGCACCCAACATATTGAAGATTGGGCGACTGCCATGAAACAACTAAAACCTAAACAAAGCAGCAATCAATCCAAAGAAACAATGGAGGTAGCAATTGCATTTATGGATGCAATGGGGAAAGGAGAAATGGAAAAGATGATGGACTTAATGCATGAAGATATGGTTTGGCAAAATGAAGGGGATAAAGCAATGCCCTGGATTGGCCCGTGGAATGGCAAAAAAGCCATCTTAGAGGAATTTATGCCAGTTTTTGGAGCCAACTTTAAAACAATAAAATGGGAACCAAATGATGCTTTGTCCAATGGAGATACCGCAGCATTTTTCGGGCAAATGATTGGGCTATTGACAAAATCTAATCAAGAAACGAAGGAGTTCACGTATGCACTACGTGTAAAAGTGAAAGATGGAAAAGTTATTCTTTGGAATTGGTTTGAAGATAGCTTTGAAGTTTCTAAAACCTATCATAAATAGGATCAGAATACGACACTAGATACGACACTAGTGTCGCTTTTTTATATGGTATGGGGATCTAAGTACTTAATAACATTTTATCAGTAATTTGTTGAATCTAAGTTTTGGGTATATCGTAAAATTTGGTTAAATTTGCTACTATAATTAGCAAATGAATGTTTTGAAATGGGACGATTTGACAAAGTATTAGTTAATGATAAGGGAGTTGATAAAAGGGATGCAGGGTATTATTCTACTCCCAATTTTGTAGCTAATTATATAAGTAAAGAATTATTGCAGTTAAATCCTAATGGTATAAAAGTACTTGACCCTGCTGTGGGTGATGAGGAATTGCTTTATAATTTCTTTATGCAGGATAAAATAATTGATAGTTTTGACATTATTAAGCATGGTGATATTAAGTATTCTAATTTTAGAAAAAAGGATTTTATAGAATTTTATAAAGAACAAAAAATAGCCTTATTATTTGCTAATAAAATTAACTTAGATTACGATTATTATATTGCCAATCCGCCTTATAACTGCCATGAATTAGGGTATATAAAAAAAAACAAAAGCGATCTTAAAAGTTTATTTGGTAAGGTAGGAGTACATAATATGTATTCGATGTTCCTATCAGCTATTATTGATTGTGCAAAAGAGGGAGCGTTGATTGGCGTAATTATTTCCGACTCCTTCTTGACAGCAACTATGCATGCTGGATTAAGGCAGCAGATTCTGAATGAATGTGCCATTCATCAATTAATATTATGTCCTAATGATTTGTTTTGGTCACAAAAAGCAGATGTTAGAACTTGTATTATCATCTTACAAAAAGGAAAAAAATATCAAGGGAAAATAGAGACTGCAAACAGACCTAAAAATACAAGTGATTTAGAAAGAATACTTAGAGATAGAGATTTTATTCAAACTGATATTGAGAAAATTGTACTGAGTAAAAAGAGATCTACCAATCAATTTATTATTGATGTGGATCCTAGCATTTTATCTTTATTTCAGTATCCTAGATTAGGAGATGAGTTTGTTTGTATAACAGGTATTTCGACAGGTAATGATAAAAAATATTTGTCAAAAGTTAAAAAGAAGGGCTTTGAAGTTCCATTTTATAAAAATCCAGGCTCTAAGAAATTTGTAACGCAGGAAGATGCTTATTTAATTAACCATTTTATGGAAGAATCGTTGGTTGTAAAAGATTTTATGGTTCGAAATAAAAAATATATGCTACAAGAAGGGATTACTTGTTCTTCAATGGGGCTACCTTTTGGCGCATGTTATTTACCTGAAAATGTTACTTTTGGAGTCAATCCAAATGTCTTTACTCCCAAAGAAGATCGATATTGGATGTTAGCATATTTAAATAGTCACTTAGTGACCTATTTGGTAAGAGGAGTGCTTATTCGATCAAATATGGTTACTTCGGGTTATATTTCACAATTGCCAATCATTCCTTTTTCAGTGAATGAAAAGGAAAAACTATCCCGCGTTTCTAAAGATGTATTGAGTGCAAATTTAGATACGGATTCAGCAATAGATCAAATTAATGCCATTATATTTCATCGATTGAAGTTAAGTGATTCCTTGATAGATAAAATCAACGATTTTGCGAAGAACTTATCTAAAAGAGTTTAG
>JAHDDN010000070.1 GCA_020629335.1 Chitinophagales bacterium
ACGGGTCATAACAAAACCTATTCAGTATTTTATTTTGTAATAAGAACTATACACCAAAGAAAAAGTAAAATTTTAAAACTCTCAAACACGCAAAACAGCAAAAGTTTTTTATTTTTTATATGATAATAATGGCTATGTGAGTTGTTTTTATAAAGGGGGCTGTTTTTTAGAGTAAAAAAACAGCATTGTAGCTTAGCACAGCTATTTAGAAAGCAATTGATTTTTAATGAATTTTAATGCTGGACGACTAGTTTACCTTCACTAATTCCTCTTCCATCCTGATCCAACACCTGATAGAAATAAATACCTTGATTAAGTTTTTGAGTGTTGATAGATTGTTTAGCATGATTTAAACTATAGTGGCCTCTTTTTATGCCATAAATATCTTTGATAAGTATTTGATAAGCTTCGTTAAAAGGATATTTACTATCAATTTGTAAAGAGCAAGATTGATCACAAGGATTTGGAAATAGTTTACTTGACTGTCGTTTAAGAGAGGAAACAGATACTGGCTCAACCTTTGTAGAATCAGTAAGAGCGAAAGCCTCTTCATTTACATGATGAAAATGTGTATTCGTAGGAATGGGTTCCACTAAATTAAAATAGACATCTGCCTTATTATAGAGGGTAGAATTGTCTTGGTATTCCTCTTTGAGTCTTATTTTAAATTTGATATATCCTACATCTAAGCTAATATTATCACTACTTAGAGGCACTTCATATAGGTCAAATATAAGTACATTCCCATTTCTGATTTGTACTTCGTAAGGATGGCTACTTACAGCTGTTTGTAGGCTAAGAATGTCTAAACGATCGTTATCTAATGTGTCTATTACCATAATGTCAATGGTATTTTCATCGTCATTTTCGTTTGGAATCTCAAACCAAACGATATATTCAATCTCTGCGCCTAAAGGGACATAATGCTCCTCTCTCATGCCTTTAGGATAGGCTAATAGACCCAGTTTTTGCTCATTATCCCTACTAAAATCAGTTGTAAACCCAGGCAAGTCAGGTCCAATCTCTTGACATTCAATCTCAACATAAGGGTTTTCATCTGCTTGCATTTGGGAAGTAACATATCCTGTACTAAAAGGGAATCCGCCACAACCTTCTACTATTACTTGAGGGGATGATAGACTAGGGTGTCCAGCACTTTGTTCTAAAACCATTCTATAAGTATCCCCATTCGTCACTGTTTTGACATCTAAAGAATCGCCTGCCGAAAGGATAATATCATCCCATGCTATAAGTATGTCATCTCCCCAAATTCTCCAATTACCTTCACTATCCATATCTTCTCCAATATTTCTTATTCTAAACAGAATAGAATCCTCTTCACAATAAGCTTCAACGCTTAGGTCCGATCCATCCCAAGAGAGCGTATCAGTACAAGGTTCGTGTGGATATATAGTAGCATTCGAACAAATCCCTTGTCCTTCTAATAGATCACAAGCTACGCTTACATTGACAGTGAAAGTATCACAAGTACTAGGTTCAATATCCCCTAAATCAAAGCTAAGCATTTCATTCCCCAAGGTATCATTGTTCAAAGTATAAGTCATCAAACTACTTTCTTCAAAGCTTAAGTTAGGAGATAATTCTAACTCAATATAAGCCTCTTCTGCAAGGCTTGTGCCTCCATTGCAATAGCTAAGGGTATAGGTCGTATTGCTACATTCTAAAATAGGCGGACTCGCCATATTAACCATAAGGTAAGGACACTCGACAAGTGCCTTATTGGCAAAGTTAAGATCAGTTATAGTTTGTGATAAGCTATCTACCTCAACTATATAGGAAACAGGATCGCAGTCTTGTCTTTGTTGGAATATAAGGTTGCCAGGATAGTAGTCAATGACATGTAGCCCGGTATCAGCTCCTAAATTATAATACCCATTCAAGTCGGTCATGACATAATAGCCATTATCTATAGCAACAAATGCATTAATAATAGGCAATTCCCCTTCATTATATACGCAATTTGAGTCAGTGTCCCAATAGGCATAACCAGTAAGATCAGCATTATAAATACATTCAAAATCAGGATATTCAGTAATAGAAGTACTCAATAAACTAGGAATTGCGCCATAAAAATCATTACCTGGACATACTATAAAGTCATATAAGTTGGGTAAAAGAGTAAAGTCAGGAATCATTCCACTTAAGTGATTATCATTCAAATATAGTCGTTCTAAATTAGGTAGGTTATCAAAGTTAGGAACAGATCCTTCTAAGTTATTAATCTGAACATCTAAGGTGATTAAATTAGGTAAATTATCAAAATTGGGAATACTTCCACTTAGATTATTTTCACTTAGTTTTAAACTTATTAAATTAGGTAGATTATCAAAGTTAGGAATGCTCCCACTTAGATTGTTAATTCCTAATTGTAAATACTCTAAACTAGTTAAATTATCAAAGTTAGGAATATTCCCACTTAAATTATTAACGCCTAAATTTAGGGTGTTGAGATTGGTTAAGTTATCAAAATTGGGAATACTACCGCTTAAATTATTATTTGAGATTAATAACTCATTTAACATTTGTAAGTTCTCAAAGTTAGGAATGTTTCCACTTAAACTATTATTATGTAGCCATAATATTTCTAAATTATTGAAGTTGTTAAAATTGGGTATATCGCTACTTAAATTGTTATTGTTTAGTCGTAAATCTATTAAATTAGGTAAGTTGTCAAAATTGGGTATTTCACCATTCAGTCCAGCACCTGTTATCTTTAACGTTATTAAATATGGCAAGTTGATATCATGCAATATTGCATCACCTACATCTATTGTATTGACAAATTGGATCAGTTCCACATAACAACTATCCTCGATTTCTGTCAAATAAATTCCTTCCCATCCTTCTACAGGTCCTTCCAACCATAAGCCTTCTGTTAAGCCCCAGTCCTCTCCATTTAGATTATTGTAGAAGTTAACCAACTCCATAGAGTCTGCAATACTCATATTACATTGAGCCTCTATTATTTGAAAGGCAAATAGTAAAAATAGTATGAAAGAAAAATGCTTTTTCATATAGCAATTGATTTTTTACGCCAAAATTATAAGCTAACTGCTAAGTTATAATATCCATCTACTTTTTTTTAACACGCAAATTTCAAATAATTTGTGAAATTCAGTATCTTTATAAATCATTTGATTAATATACAGCTTTTTAAGTGTCTGGTATTCAGTTATTTACGCCTATTGCCTGAGTCCTTCAAATTGCCAAAAAGTTTTGCAAAATAGCACTTCCATTTGGAAAAAATGTTTTATATGCATCGATCTAAATTGTTTCGATTTTTACAGACCTTAGAAAAGAAAGAACTTAAAGAGTTCGAACTTTTTTTACAGTCTCCGTACTTTAACTATAGTAGTAATGGAATTGCCTTATATCAGCACATCCTAAAGATAGGAAGGCTCGACTCTGGTAAATTGTCAGAAAATTCAATTTATAAAAGCTTGTACAATAATGTAGGAGGTGAAAAAGCTAAGCAAAGAAGACTCAAAGCGGCAATGACAGAGTTAGTCAAAGCCATCAAAGATTTTTTTGTAATCAAAAGCTTAAAAGCCGATACAAACTTACAAAAGACGATTTTATATAAAAACTTAAATGATAGAAGCATCGAGACGGAGTTTAATAAACCCTTCGATAAAGATCTACTCTCCATGGAAGATCAAGACCCCAAAAATGAAGCCACTTATTGGTATCTATTACAATTACATTTAGCAAAACACTACCACTTAGAGTCCTTAGGAACAAGACAAATAGAACCCAACCTTAATAAGGTGTTTCTATCACTAGACCATTATTATGTCTTGAAAAAACTAAAATACACTATCAAAGGAAAGTACATTGAATCTATTTTTAACGATAAACACAATTATCAATACCCATTTTTAGATACAATTATTCAAGCAATCGAACAAAGCAATTTATCAGATTGGCCACTATTAGTACAAATGTATTATCATGCTTATATTGCTTTATTCAAAACTGGAGAAGAAGCACAACTAGCTTATGAAAAACTCAAATTATTACTACTAAATAAAGTGCTAAAAATTGATAAGCACGAAGCAAGAGGCTTGTTCCTGATGGCTTGTAACTATCAAGTGGCTAAGCTGAATAGAATATGGAAAAAAGGAAGCTCAAAAGAAATAAAAAACAAAATATTATTAGAACTAAAAGAATTGTATGAATTTCAATTAAATGAAGATATCTCTATCTTTGATTTTAGCTCATTTATGAATATCATGCAAGTCTATATGGCCTTAAATCAACTAGACAAAGCCTTAGAGCTATTGAATGCTAACAAAAACAAAATTGATGAACTTACCTTTCTACTTTGTTCTGTTGAGATTATGTTTGAACAAAAAGAATTCAAAGAAATTATAGAACGAATTGATATTACCAAATTTAAAGACGTTGATCTAAATGCCAAAGCAAGGATCGTACTCTTAAAAGCAAATTACGAACTTTGGGTCAATGAATCACTACAAGCAATCCTTGAAGAGCATCAAGACGAAGACGATTATATCACAAACGCAATTAGAAATGTACACGTCTTTGTTGAACGAAAAGATAAAAGCCATCACCCCATTAAAGGGCACAGAGAATTTTACGCCAATCTTTGCAAGTTACTCGAAAAATTAAGAAAAATACATTTTGAATTGCCAGAGAATAAAGCAACTAAACTCCAAGAATTACTAATCGAAATTAAAGAAACCCCCAAAGTGTATTACAAACCCTGGATCAGAGCAAAAGTCAAAGAAGCCATTAAAAAATTAGAAAGAAAAACGGCCTAATATAACTGACGATACTAATTTATTATTTATCTGATTTGGGTGCGCCTGATCCTTACTTTTTATCAGTCATTAAGGGCGATACCTATATGTCTGCCTATGATAAAAAATACTATTAGGGCGCACCTGCGCTTATCTAATTTTGAAATATAGCGTATTCATCAATTCATCGTTCATCATTACGCATTCATCATTCGCCGAAGGCGCAGGCCGGGCTATCCGCTCTTATGTGGCTATGCTACTCCTATTGCGCTAAGTGCTGCTTGTCTCTTCGAGCCATCGCATCACTAAGCTCCATAAGTCGCATCATATACGCCACATACCGCTCCTATCCCTCGCGCGAAAAAATGCTATAATCAATTTATTACCCACTTCAAGAGAATTACTATCTTTATGCACTTTTAGCCAAAAGTCGCACAGAATAACAACTGCCAATATATTTTGCTATAAAATCGACGCTTCTTTTTTCAGCAGTTGAATAAGACGCTGATCCCTCAATAAAGCCAGCATGCCCACCATTAATAGGCATTTCTAAAATAACTTTATCATTCGCTTTTGCTTGTTTTATTGGATAGCACTCCGAAGGTAGAAAAGGATCATTTTGAGCATTAAGGATTAAGGTTGGAAGGCTAATCCTTGAAATGAAATTATTGGAACTACATCGTTCATAGTACTCTTCAATAGTACTAAAACCATATAGATCAATATACAAATTCATGAAATCGTGTAAGCTCTTGACTTTTAAGTTAGAGCGATGAAACTCAGGAAAATACTTGGACTTCTCTTGCATTTTTTTGATGAGTTGGTTAAGAAAGATACCCTCATAGTACTTCATCACGCCACTACTGAAATGTTGACTAGCAGCTTTCAGATTCGTTGGAGTAGAGATAGCAATAGCACACTTAATAGCAGAAGGCATGCTTTGGGAGCATTCACCCAAATACTTCAATGTAATATTGCCGCCCATACTAAAACCAACTAAAACGATTTTTTGAAAACCTTCCTTTATTGAGTGATCAATGACTAATGCTAAATCATGACTGGAACCAGCATGATATAAACCTTTAGTTCGGTTTAATTCTCCTCCACAACTTCGCATATTCCAAGCTAAAGCGTTATATCCGTGATCATTCATGATTTTAACCATGCCTTTTACATAATATCTTTGAGAATTACCTTCCAAACCATGAGAGATAATAATCAAAGTTTTAGATGGCTTAGCAATAGCCCAATCTAAATCTAAAAAGTCGCCATCAGGAGTATTAATTCTAGTTCTTTTATAAGCTAAAGTTTGAACTTTACGTCTGTAATGTGGAACAAGAGTTTGAATATGACCATTAATTTTGGCTAAATACTGAGCATAGTTTTTAAGAATCATAATAAGAGAGTTAAGCGTTTTTAAAATTGAATTCGGTACATAAAGTCAGGAAAAAAGCCTAACTGATTGATGCTGTAAATTTGTTCTGATGCTCGATTGTATTGCTGTATAAATAAATTCTGTTGATTAGTGATATTTTGAATGTCTATGTAGAATTGATGAGATAAAGCTCGTTTTTTACTATTCAGCTTGATACCTAGTTTTGCATCCCATCTGAAGTAATTAGGATGTCTTTGGCTGTATGCTTGTTCTTCTTTTAAAATTTCAAAACCTACTTCACGAGAAGCTTCCAAATCAATAGGGGTATAGAATCTTCCCCCAGCTGTAGTTAGTTTCGTGTCAAAAGTAATAGCATTTCTTCTTGCTAAACCAATTTTAAATTCTTTACCAGCTAATAAATTAATTACATATTGATTGTTGAATGCTGTATTGCGTTGGATATTATCGCTGCCTTTGTACTGAGAGTTGTATAACGTACTAGTCAATAAGCCATAATAGCCCTTACTAAAGAATTTTTCTAAAGTAAACTCAAGGCCATAATTTTGACCACTACCTTGATTTACTAAGTTGGTTTTGTCTTCAGGAAAAATAAAGCTCGCCCCAATATTTAGAGTCGAAAAACTACTCGGATATGGATCAACAGGCACATTATGTACATACTGATAGTAGGCTTCTACTTTAGCCCTCCAAGAAGTATGAAATTGAACATCATAACCTACTACAAAATGATGACTTTTGATTGCTTCTAAGTTGATATTGCTTCTTTCTGTCATTCCTTCTGCCACCTCTTCCTCAGTTAATAGTATAGCTAAAGGTGCTGATTGGGAGTGTAAGCCATATCCCATATTAAAGGTGTTTTGGTCATTCAGAGCATAATTCAAAGCTAAGCGAGGTTCTACTAAAAACTCATTATTTAGAGAAAATAGTTGTGCATGAAGGCCAGTATTCAATGTCAGATTTCGTCTGAGTTTAAATTGACTTTGCACATAAGCTTGACCTAAGAAAGTATTTTCTTTAAAATCGTACATATTAACCCAATCAGAAGTTAATAATCTGTTTCTACGAGTCAAATCATAAATGTTTTCTTCCAATAATAAGCCAGTTCTAAGAGTGAGTCTTGAATTGAATTTTTTATTGATAAAAGAAGATAGACTCAAGCGGTACTCTGAATTATAAATCTCAATAGTACGTTTTTTATACTCCTCTTCAGTATCCATATTGAAATACTTATCAACCTCAGTAGTACTTTGAGAAGTAGAGCCTGCGATAATAGTTCGCCAATAACTTTTTTTACCCAGAAGAAGATTGTGTTTTAATCCAATAACTCCAAACAGCGATCTTGGAAAATTATCTTCATCTACTTTTCCGTACAAATCATTCTCTGTAATTTTATCATGAGTGAGATCAATTTGACTCCAACCGTTTACACCAAATATTGAAAATCGTCCCAATTTAGTCTTGCCAAAATCAAGGTGAAAGGCAAGGTCTTGATAGTTAGGAGAAGCATCTGTACCAATAGGCATCCCCATATTGGCAGCAATATCAACAAAGGAATATCGACCAGCTACTAAATAAGAACCTCCTTTCGCTTTATTCAAGGGACCTTCCGCCATTAATTCAATACCGCTTACAGCTCCTAATTGAAAAGTAAATTCGTGCTTATCTCTATTACCTTTTCTAAATCCTAAATCAAATACACCCGAAAGAGCATTGCCATACTCTGCTGGGAAAGCGCTTGTGAGAAAATCAGAATTCTTCAACAAATTGGTATTCAAAGCACTTACAGGGCCACCAGTTGTCCCTAAAAAAGCAAAGTGATTAGGATTCGGAATTGGAATTCCTTCCAATCTCCACAATACACCAGTAGGAGAATTTCCTCTAATAACAATATCATTTCGTGCATCATCAGCAGTAGATACACCCGCAAAATTAGCGGCGATTCGACCAACATCTCCTCGACCACCAGAGTAACGATTGATTTCTTCAACATCTACCGAGCGCGCCGAAATAGTCGCTAGCTCATTTTGAGCTTTACTTTTATCTCTTCTATCTTTCACTACGACTTCATTCAATTTGGTGAAAGACTCTTCCAAGGATATTTCCAAATAATTTTCTTTTCCTGCATTTAGCTCAATATTAGGTATAGAAGTACTTTCATATCCCAAGTAAGAAGCTTGGATGGTATACCGACCTAGTGGAACATTTTCGATCATAAAATGGCCATTGATATCTGTGGTACTTCCCAAAATAGGGTCTGTATCCTGAATAATAATAGTAGCTCCGATTAAAGGCATTTCGGATTGTTTGTCAGTGATAATACCCTTAATATTCTGGGTGCTTTGAGCAAATAAATTGGAGCTTAATAAGAGAAATAATAAAAGTTTTAAGTTGATTAATGTTTTCATAAGTGTGGGTTTTTGAGTAAATTTTAAGGGCCCTACATGACATGAAAAATTCTCATTAAACTCAATTAATAAAGCCCCCTCAACATATATGGTAAATGAAGTAATGATTTGTTAATAGAAATCAAGATTTTTTTAAAAAAGAAAGCCACCCCTTACTTGAAGTGGCTTTCTATCGTACATTTGATTTAAAATTTAATTAGCTTCTTTTGGTAAATTAGTTGATCTTCCAAAACTACTTGAATTAAATATATTCCAGCGTTGAACTGCTCTGTATTTATAATTTGATTGTCCGTTTTTATCAAATCACTTACAAAACATTGTCCATTTACATTATAAATATTTAGTGTTGCACCTATGCAATCTTTAGTGGTTGATAGTTGAATTTGTGTGCTAAAAGGGTTTGGGAACACTTCAAGCCTTACGTTCGTAATATCAGTAGTTGCTACAGGAATGGTATCATTACCATCATCAGCATTGGCGACATATCCATCTGGCTGTTCACAATCTTCTATGGATTCATCAGGATTGCCTAATCCATCATCGTCTGAATCTTGATACCAAGTAGTTGGTAGTGTTCCATCACAATCACAAGCTCCTTCTGGTATGCCGTCTCCATTACATATCCCACACTCATCAATGACACCATCACAGTCGTCATTAGCATTATCGACATATCCATCTGGTTGTTCACAATCTTCTATAGATTCGTCGGGATTGCCTAAGTTATCGTCGTCTAAGTCTTGATACCAAGTAGTTGGTAGTGTTCCATCACAATCGCAAGCTCCTTCAGGAATACCGTCTCCATTACAGGCTCCACATTCATCAATGACACCATCACAGTCATCATCCGCATTGGCGACATATCCATCTGGTTGTTCACAATTTTCTATAGATTCGTCAGGATTGCCTAAGTTATCGTCGTCTATATCTTGATACCAAGTAGTAGGTGTATTGCCATCACAATCGCAGAATCCTGCTGGAATGTTATCACAATCATCCGTATTATCTGCTACATATCCCTCTGGTTGTTCACAAGCTACTATGGATACTGCAGTATCTCCTAATCCATCTTCATCTAAGTCTTGATACCAAGTAGTTGGTAGTGTACCATCACAATCACATTCTCCTTCTGGAATGCCTTCCCCATTGCACACCCCACATTCGTCAAAAGCTCCATCACAATCATCTGTATTATTAGCTACATAACCGGCTACAATACAACAGCTTTCTATGTATATTTCGGCATTGCCTAACCCATCCCCATCTAAATCTTGATAAAAAGTAAATAGCCCAGGTCCATCGCATATACCGCAAGCATCAACAGTACCACTACATTCGGTTTCGCATGTAGATTCATTACACGAGCCTTGTACATTACTCCAAGAATTACAGCCATCTGCATTTTCGGCAATATTGATAGCGCCATCTACGATATCCTCTATATCAATACATTCCAAAACACAACAGTTAGATAAGTTGGCATTTCCAGTGATAGTCAAATTACCAGTAATTGTTTCTAAGACATTTAAACCATGAATTTGACAAAGAAGATCATTATTATCAATGATGAAATGACTGTTTACATCTTCTAAGTTATTAAAGCCACCCAAATAAGCTAAAGCTGGATTGTTAGAGATATGGAAATTATTGTCAACATTATTCAAACTATCAAAGCCGAATATAGATTCTAATGATGAATTATTATTAATATAAAAGAAGTAGGTGATAAGGGATAAATGATTAAAGCTACTAATTTCAGTTAATTCAGCATTAGTATTAATTTCAAACCTTCCGTCAATAGTGTGTAGTAGATTAAAAGCATCAATGCTTATTAATTCATCATTGTTGTTAATTCGAAACACATCATCATTATAATCATTACCTACATTTTCAATTAGATCAAATCCATTAATAGAAATGAGCGATTCATTTTGAGTAATAATTAAGTTCCTGTTGATGGATTCAAGTAGTTGAAATCCTTCAATATTTTCTACACTTTCATTATTACTCAATGTTAAACTACCACCAATATCTTCTAGGATGTTAAATCCAGTAATATCTGTAAGATCTTCATTATAGCTGATATTAAAGTTATAATTGACCTTTTCAAGGCTATCAAAATTAGTAATAGTAGTTAAGTCCTCATTATGATGAATATAGAAGTACCAGGTGATAAGCGATAGGCTATTAAAACTATTAATTGCAATAAGTTCAGGGTTATTTCCTATTTCAAATCTCCCGTCAATAGTATGTAGTTCATTAAAAGCGTTGATAGCTGTTAGTGAGTTATTATGATCAATCCAAAATCCGTCATCATTGTAGTCATTTCCTACGTTTTCAAGTATTTCAAACCCATTAATGGATAGGAGTTCTTCATTTTCATATATTCTTAAACTTCTGTTAACTGATTCTATATTTTGGAATCCGTTAATAGTTTCGATATCTGCATTATTATTAAAACTTAATTCTCCGCCTATATCTTCCAATGTGTTAAATCCAGATATCTCAGTTAATTTTTCATTATTGCTTATATTGAAGTTATAATTAACATTTTCTAGGTTTTCAAAATTGGTAATAGTGGTTAAATCTTCATTATGATGAATATAGAAGTACCAGGTGATAAGCGATAGGCTATTAAAGCTATTAATTGCAATAAGTTCAGGATTATTTCCGATTTCAAATCTCCCATCAATAGTATGTAGTTCATTAAAAGCGTTGATAGTTATTAGTGAGTTATTAACATTAATTCGAAACATATCATCATTGTAGTCATTTCCTACATTTTCAAGTATTTCAAACCCATTGATTGAAAGTAAACTTAGGTTATTCTCTATGAATAGGTTTCTATTAACAGATTCAAGATTTTGAAATCCATCAATAACTTCAATATCATCGTTATTAATTAATGTTAAGTTGCCACCAATATAGTTTAGTGTATTAAATCCGGATATCTCGGTTAATTTTTCATTATTACTTATACTGAAATGGTAATTAACATTTTCTATATTTTCAAAATTAGCAATAGTGGTTAAGTCTTCATTATCAAGAATATAAAAGTGATAGGTGACCAAAGATAGGTTGTTAAAACTACTAATTTCAGTAAGGTTTTGATTTGTATTAATTTCAAATCTTCCATCAATAGTGTGTAATTGATTAAAAGCATCTATAGTCGTTAGGGAATTATTACTATTAATTCGAAATACATCATCATTATAGTCATTCCCTACATTTTCAAGTATTTCAAATCCATTTATTTCAATTAGGTCTTCATTACTGTTAATTTGTAAGTTCCGATTAATGCTAGTCAAATTATGAAAAGCATCAATAGTTTCTAGGTTTTCAACATTATTAATGGTCAGGCTTCCTGTTATGGATACTAAAGAGTTAAATCCTTCTAAATTGACTACATCAGTGGTACTGATAGTTAAGTTATTGACTTCTGTGTGGTTGAAGGTATCAATATCTTCTTGAGTATAAATGGTAACGTTTTCTTGAGCATTACTTAATAATGGTAATAGTAGTAGTAATGCTAGTAGTTTGATTAATTTCATCTGAATATGTTTTAAGTGTTATGAAATTTGGGGTATTTCATTTTGTATACAAGTATATCGTTGAGTGCTCAAAAAAAAACGCCACGATCTTAAATTAAATTGATATATTTATATTGTTAAAGTATCTGAGAGAGATAAATGGAGCTATAAACGTGCGAGGGATGGAAGCGGTATGTGGCGTCGAGAGGGGCCTTACGGAACTTAGTGATGCGATGGCTGGCCCGAAGGGCAGACAAGCAGCACTTAGTGAAGTAGGTGCCGAACAGCCACATAAGAGTGGACAGCCCGACCTTTCTGTAAAGGCCAAAGTCTTTACAGAAAGGACGCACCCTAAAATCAAATATTATTTGTATCTTGCTAGTAGATGATTTTTTTTATTTTTTTTGAAATGATATCGGATTTTTTTTCCCTAAAACGATAGTATAATGAACGAAGATTTTAAAGAGCTGAAGAGATTGTGTATTCTAGGTAATAAAAGCGCTTGTAATCAACTTATTACGATTTTTTTTGATCAATATAGCCAACCATTAATAGTGTATGTGAAGGGCTTGGTTAGTAGTCAATTGGATATGCAAGTTGTGGAAGATATAGTAACAGATTCTTTGATAGATTTTTTAACTCATGAGTTAATCAAAGATAAGCTTTATGAGTTAGAAAATAACAAGGGATTACTGTATCGAATAACTTGGTGTAATACACAGGATAAGTTAAGAGCTTTGAAAAGAACAGTCAGTATTGAGGTAGCAGGTGATCAAATGGAAGAGGAGGAAGATAGTGAAATTGATTATTTTCTTCTAAAGAAGATAGAACTTATTCGCAATCAATTGAGTGAATTTGAGGATTTTATCTTGGATATTTTAATTGAGTATCCTCAAAAAGCTCCTAATGGGCTTGCTTATGCTAATATTATGATTCGGAACCTAACATTTTATCCTATGTGGGAAACACATGAGATAGTCATTGTTGATGAAATGAATAATAATGAGATTTTTTTAGATAAAAATCTTGAATGGAAAATGGTTTCTTTAGCTAAGGAACAAGATTTGATAGATGAAATTGTCAAGAGTTTGTCATCAACAGATAAATCGTGGAAAAGGTGGAATCGAATAAAGGAAAACCTGAAAAAGAAAATCAGGAGAATTATTGATGATTTAATGTAAATTAGCGAAAATGACGACAGAAGAGAAAATAAAATTATATGCTTTTGGAAAACTAAATGATGAGATCGCAAAAGCAGAGGTGGAGTCTTTAGTTCAAAAAAGTAGTACCTACAGAAATATATTAGAAGGATATAAAGTTTTATTAGAAGAAACGCCTAATAAAAAGGAGCTACAAGATAAACTAGATAAAAGCCGTCAAAGAATGAAGGAAAGATTATTTCCTAAGCTTGGGCTCAGTATTTCTAAAGTTAAAACAAATTGGAAGGAACAATTAAAGCAATGGTTTGAGCCTTTAGTTAATCCAAGATTTCAATTCCAACATGCAGCGATAGACGATTTTACTATAGTTTATCCTGAAATGAATCAAAACTTTGAAACACAAATAGACATAAAGCTAGCTGAACCTTGTGAAGATGAATTGGAGCTATGCCTATATGATAATCAAGATGAAAGGATATATAAAGGAGAAATACCTGCTAATGTAGATAAACACAGTCTCCATATTGAAGATGAAGAATTTCATCCAGGTATTTACTTACTGGAATTGACGAATCACGAATATGGAGATAGCACCAAACGTATTATCAATATTAAAAAATCGGCCTTAGAAGAAGCTTAGTAACTTGTTTGAATTAAGGTAAAACCGGCCCAATATTTAGGTGGTTCATTATCAGCAATCATTTGACGCTTGACTTTAGCTAGGTTGTAAATTAGATTAGCCTCTTCTTTGTTATAGACTAAAAACTGTTCTATCAATCTTTTTGAAGGTTCATTATAAACCCTAAAAAGGGTTTGTAAAACACTTTGTGCTCCAGCAGCAATAAAAGCCCTTGTGATTGATAATTGACCTTCTCCTATTATTTTTTCACCATGAACCGTATCACAACAAAGAGTAATTAGTAGTTGGGTATTAATTCTTAAAGAGCTAATTTCATCCCAATAAATAATAGCATCTTTATCCTTTTTGAGATCACACACAATGCCTAAATTCAGCAAGCGATTTTTTTTATTCAATTCTTTAGTATGAGATATGAGCAATACCGTCTCTATGCTTCGATTTTGAAGTGTATCAACCAACTCATTTTTGCTCGCATCCTCTCCTAAGGAGACTTCACTTTCCTTGATTTTCTGCTTTAAACCCATCGCCCAATCATCTAGCTGTAAGGATGCAAATTGTTCGTAAAATCTTGGCACCCATGCCCAAAGGTCTATATCAAACTTTGTTTGTTGAACAGGCTTTGAATGCAATGAATACAGATAAGCTATTTCACATTCATTGATCAAATAAGGAAGATGAGCAAAATCTTCGCTTAGTTTATTATTTGTTAACAATAGCTCAAAAGGAAGATTAGCAATCTCCTCATCTAATACGATATAACATTTTTGATGCTTCTTAAAATAAGCCAACAAAGGTGTAATAAACAATTCACTAAGCGGCTTTATTAAGTCAATAAATGAAGTCAGATCAGCAGCATGATTTTTATTAGCCGCTTTCCACACATTCTTAACTAATTGGCTAAAATCATCTGGCTTAGGAATACTTATCAGTTCAGCACCTTCTTTTTGCAAAATAGAAAAACAGATATTTCTCTTGCCTACAAAAATAGATAATATGAAACTATCATCAGGGACCACTATTTGGTTCACCCACTCATTATATACAGGAGTATTAAACCTTTTCTTATCAAGGTATTCCAGTGCTAATAATTTTTGAAAATTATCATCAAATGTGGATGGATCACTTACTTGTTGTAATTCCTGAATCCAATCACCCTCATTATAGCTTTTGAAGTCACTTTTTTGTTCAATTTTATCAGCTAATATCTTTCCCTTTACATACTCGATTAAAGGAAGTGCCTTTTGTACAGCCTCTTTATCCCCAATGTCTAAACATTCTAATGCATGTTCACACAAATCTTTGATGTGTCTCGCATTACTGTATTTAGAAAATAGATTCTTGGTGCCTTTCTGCATTTTGTAAGAAAGGCGAATGATTAACTCATAACATTCAAAAGCTTGTTGGTACTTTTTTAAACTTTTTAAATACTTGGCTTTTTCATCTAACGCTCTAAAAATAAGAGTATTTCCAGTCAATATATCATCTAAGTTAGGATTATCCTTAATATCTAAACTATTAAAGTTTGATCGAGTGACGGCATTATTACACAAAATTTCTTGTAAAATAGGCAGTGGATTAGCGGAGTTCATTGCTAAGAAAATATTAGCAAATGCATAGAAAAATGAATTGCCTAATGTCTGACATTTTTCTTTTGTTATTTTTAAATAGTGATGTGCACTTTCTGTATCTCCTATCCTAAAGTATAGGTCGATTAAGCTTGTTAAACTAAACAACTGATTTTGTAAAAATTGAGCTAATTTCTTTTGTTCATCTAAATTTTCTGGTTCAGTTAGTGTCCTTTGTTCCGTTTGTTTAATTAGTTCTCCCCATAAATTAATAGCTTTTAGTAGGTTTGTTTCTGCTTTTGTGAAGTCTTCAAGGTTTAAAAAAGCAGTACCCAACTGATGAAACGGAATTGGCGGAGGAATAGAAGGATTATCTTTTAACTGTTTAAAAACCTGTATAGCTTTATTTAGTTCTTCTTTAAAGGCTTCTTGTTGTTTCTTATCATATATTGTCATAGCTAAAAGCTTAGCCTTATGCATATGAAGTACGCCTAACTGATTATCTTCTATTTTTTCTTTACCTTTAGGATAACCAATTATTTTCCATATTGATTTTGCCTGATATAAATACACGATACTTAAATCAAACTCATAGCTAGAAAGACTAAAACCTTTAAGATAGAAAAGTATAGATAGGTATTTTAGTGAAGGAGAAGAACAGTGCTTATACAATAGTAAACACAAATCTATTAAAGAACTACTGATTAAAAAAAATACTTGATCGTTATAAAGCTCAACAATATGATGAAGCTGATCGATAATTGAGTAATAATCCCCATCATTAAGCTTTGATCTTAATAGCAAATAATAATGACGAAAATACTCATCCTCTTTAAAAATGGCACTAGTCATACCTGCTAATAATAAATCAACAATATCCATATCTTCCAATTGTTCAATAGAAGAAATGAGTAGCTCAACTTCCTCTGTATAATATGGCAATTCTTTTAAGCTCTTAGTAGCTATATAATCTTTGGGATGTGGGAACATTTTTTTTTGCAAAAATAATTATTTATTTTCATTATTTAATAAAAAATATATAATGAAAAGTGTTGTGTGTTTTACAAAATCACATTGTTTAACTGAATTATTTGGGCGCGTCCGCTTATCTTCCATACCACCTAATTCCTCAATAAAAGTACACTACACCCTAAACACTCATAACTCATCGCCAGAAGCGGCCGGGCTATCCGCTCTTATGAGCCTGTTCGGTAGCTACTACGCTAAGTGATGCTTGTCTGCTAAAGCCAGCCATCGCATCACTAAGCTTCGTAAGCTACCTCTCGACGCCACATACCGCTCCTATCCCTCGCGCGAAAACAAAGCAGCAATCCCCTCCTCACTAGCCCCACAAATCCCTCTTTCTGTAATCAAACCCGTAACTAATCGTGCAGGTGTAACATCAAAAGCATAATTAGCAGCAGGGCTAGCTTCAGGAGTGAGCAGTACTTTGCGCACCTTCCCTTCCTCATCCAATCCCTGAATATGAGTCACCTCTTCAGGACCTCTTTGCTCAATCGGAATCGTCAAGCCATCCCTAATTTGCCAGTCGATAGTGGTAGAGGGTAATGCTACATAAAAAGGCACGTCATTATCCTTAGCTGCCAGAGCCTTGAGATAGGTACCTATTTTATTGGCTACATCACCTGTGTAAGTGGTGCGATCAGTACCTACTATGCACATATCCACCATTCCATGTTGCATCAGGTGGCCGCCTACATTATCTACAATGACGGTATGCGGCACTCCATGTTGCGCCAACTCATAAGCCGTAATTCGAGCGCCTTGATTGCGGGGGC
>JAHDDN010000587.1 GCA_020629335.1 Chitinophagales bacterium
GGTGCGCCCCTACTGGCGCATGAAAAAATTAGGAAGGGGCACGCCCAAATAAAAAGAAATTAATTAAATGAAAGCATATACATTAACATTTTTAGCCTTAATAGTAGTTATGATGATTGCTATTGGGTGTTTTAAGCCAGATGAGTTCCCGATTGAGCCGCAGGTGACAGAGGTATCATTTTTTCAGGATGTGATTTTTGGGAAAGATGGGCGTGCGGATTCTATTATTATTGATATTGGATTTACGGATGGAGATGGAAATCTAGGCGTTTGGGAAGAAGATTCTTCGGCTAATTTATTTATTAAGGATAGGCGAAACGATTTTACTTATGATAATCGGATACCGAATATTGCGCCAGAGGGGAATGTGAAGAGTATTTATGGAGATATTAGAGTGGTTTTGGCCTCTACTTGTTGTCAGCCTTTGATTGGTTTGATTCCTTGTGATCCGAGCAATACTTACCCGCAAGCGGATACGATTTATTATGATATTTGGATAAAAGATAGAGATGGAAATTTAAGCGATACCATTACTTCTCCGCCATTGATTATTATGTGTGATGCGGAATAATCGTTAAATTGAAGGGAAAAAGCGGCTTAAAAATGATTTTTTTGCGGTTTTATTTATAATTAGTCTAAATAAGCGTATATTTGAGCCATTATGAATCCAAAGATTATATTTCCGATAGCTGATAGCTCCAAAGACAGTATATTTAATAGGCCGATTAGTGAGCATTTAATTGCCCTTCCAGTTATTAGTATGAAGCGAAAGAAGTGTTGTAAGAAGTATAAAAAACGCAAGAATAGTCGTCGTTGTAAGAGTTGTCCAAATGTGAATTAGTGATGAACTCGTTTAAAGTTTTTCTGCTGGCTTAGAAAATGGCTATTTTTCCGTACTTCTGCGTTATTTTATCGGCCCGTAGCGCTGCTATGCACCTCAAAAATGCCTTGAATTACGAAAAAATAGCTCATTTTCAGCTTCACCACAAAACTTTAAATGAGTTCGATGTTTAGCGTTTATTTTCCAAAATTCCGTATAATTTCATTTTAAAATATTGCTCAAAGGCGTTCTGCATGTTGAGGTCGTTCTCCTTTAAAAAATCTGGGTCTGCCATAATGGTAAAAAAGTAGTTATCACTTGCAATCATTAGGCTTGGCGATATATTTTTGAATATCTTTAAATCAATTCCTTCCTTATAGTATTCCTTTAAGATGGCTAAAGTTGCCATTCTAAAGCTATTCACTCGCTCCCATAGTTCTGGGTGTAGCTTCTTTAAATCGTCTAAGAATAATATGCTGATACCAGCAATGTGCTGTGATAAGTGATTAATTGCCATGAAATAGCGCTGGGTAAATTCTATCTCTTTATTATTTAACATGCTTTCGAACTCCATGATTTCGCTAAACATTCCCTCCATACCTAATTCTAAAATTTCTTCTCTGGATTTGAAATATTTGTAGATTGTTGCTTTACTCTTATCCAATATCTTGGCTACTTCATCCATTGGTAAATTAGCAATACCCTTTTCTAAGAAATGAGGCAAGACCATTTTTACCCATTCCATTTTTCGTTTAGGATTATCTTTTCGTTCGTTATTTAGTGATTTTCTACCCATTTCCATACTTTTAGTAAACTATTTTAGGTTAAATAGTTTACTTTTTCAAAAAAATGCATTAAATTAGTGCAAGACATTATTAGTATACCATTAAATTAATAGTCATGAATACTCATTTTCTCAAATATGCTTCAGTAATTACTGCGCCCATAGCCGCTTATATTTCTATGACTTATCATGGCTGGTGGACTTATCTTACACTAGGCTATCTATTTATATTAATCCCTTTATTAGATGCGCTTTTGCCTTATAGTGAACGCAATTTAACCAAAGCAGAGGAGAAAATCCTCAAAAAGGATCCGATTTATGACTATTTGTTGTATGCTTTAGTGCCTTTTCAGTATGCAATATTGATTTATTTCTTTTTTCAAGTGCAGGAAGTTGGCTTGAGTACCTTTGAAATTGTAGGTCGAGTGATCACGATGGGCTTGTTATGTGCTTCCATAGGTATTAATGTAGCTCATGAGTTAGGACATAGACAAACAAAGTATGAGCAGGGCATGTCGAAGGCATTATTATTGACAACGCTTTATATGCATTTTTTCATAGAGCATAATCAGGGGCATCACAAAAATGTATCTACAGATGACGATCCAGCCTCTTCTCGTAGAGGAGAAATTGTCTATTTTTTCTGGTTCCGTTCTGTTATTAATGGTTATTTATCTGCTTGGAATTTAGAGAAGGTGCGATTGGCTAAAAATAAGATTCCTTTCTTTTCATTGAAGAATCAAATGATTCAATATACCTTGATTCAAGGGGCCGCTCTGGCCGCTATTTATTTCTTTTTCGGTTGGTTTGTGGTGAAATGTTTTATCGTTGCTGCTACTATGGGATTTTTGCTTTTAGAGTCGATCAATTATGTAGAACACTATGGTTTGAGAAGAGAAAAAATAGGGGAGAATGCTTACGAGAAAGTTCAGCCACATCACTCTTGGAACTCCAATCATGTAATCGGTCGTATTATGTTGTTTGAGTTAACTCGTCATTCAGATCATCATTATAATCCAAGTAGAAAATATCAAATACTACGTCATTTTGATCAAGCGCCAGAGATGCCTACGGGCTATCCTGGGATGATATTATTGTCTTTTATACCGCCTTTATGGTTTTATGTCATGCATAAGCAGATCGACGA
>JAHDDN010000071.1:0-4135 GCA_020629335.1 Chitinophagales bacterium
TTCGATTAAGGACTCTTTGGCCCAGATGGGTGATGATCCAGAAGAGGAACATCATGGCAGCTCCCGAACAAAGGGCTGACATAAAGTTGATGGTGAAGGCGACCTTCATGGGGTCTCCAAATGATAGGAGTGAAAAAACTCGCCCAATAATCAAAAAGAGGGGCGCACCTGGTGGGTGAACTACCTGCAACTTATAGCAGGCTGCAATAAACTCACCACAATCCCATAGACTTGCCGTAGGCTCCATCGTCAAGGTGTATACTAGGGTTGCTATAATTAATACAACGATACCTAGTATGGTATTCATTTTCTTGAATGCTTGTAAATCCATTAATATATTACTTATATTTTTGATCGCTTTTTAAAGGCGAATCATTAATAGGGACATCAACCCATAACATGGGTTTTATACAAAGGGAACAAATTTACGAAAAAACCTATGCTTTATGGCAGCTTAACCAAAATATTATTAATGATGAAAAAATAAACGAATTAAGCCTTTTATCTGTATTTTTGTTACACCTTATTGAGTATCGTTCTTAGATTGCGTGAGGGATAGTAGCGGTATGTGGCTTTTTTAGTATTGAGTAGTGGGTATAAAGTAATGAGTACAATTTTTCTCAATACTCAATACCCATTACTATTTTTGCCACATAATAGCGGATAGCCCGACCCGAAGGGGCACGCCCAACAAAAAATATTCACAAAAAGGTACACTTTAGGTACTTTGTACGTTCAAAGTATCAGATTCTTAATTATCAAATTAGACTTTTTATGCAGACGGCAGAACGCGTTTCATCTTTCGATCCTTCAGATAATGTCATTTATCAACGGCATTTAGTGGCTTATAATGAGGCTGCCCGACATATAGGTGGCGATGTATTAGAAATAGGATGTGGAGAAGGTTATGGGATTTCCTTATTGGCAGATAAAGTGGATGATTATGTGGCCATTGATAAATTCCAAACGGAATTAAAGGGTGTGCCAGATAATGTAAGCTTTTACCAGATGATTATTCCGCCATTGAAGTTTCAGGATGATCGATTTGACCATATTGTGAGTTTCCAGGTGATTGAGCATATCGAAGATGATGAAGGTTATGTGCGTGAATCACATCGAGTGCTCAAAAAAGGGGGGAAGATGATCATAACAACACCCAATATTAAGATGTCATTAACTCGTAATCCGTGGCATGTGCGAGAGTATACCGTGGAGGAATTACGATCTTTAATGGCGAAGTACTTCTCTAAAGTGGAAATGTATGGTGTATTTGGCAATCAAAAAGTCATGGATTATTATGAGAAAAACAAGGAGTCGGTGGCTAAAATCACCAAATTTGATGTCTTAAACTTGCAGTATCGCCTGCCACGTCAGTTATTACAAATTCCCTACGATATATTGAATCGAGTGAATCGCCGTCGATTAATGAAAGGAAATAATCAATTGGTGAGTGATATTCAACTAGAAGATTATATGGTGAAAGAAGCCAATGATCAATGTTTTGATTTGCTTGTAGTAGCGGAGAAGTAGGGAATTATTTTGCAGCTAACATAGTTGTAAAAGTGGACAAAATTCTATAAATTTACTATGATGAAAAACTTATTAACTTTATTAATATTGTGTTGCACATTTGCGATAAGCACTTATGCACAAGATGACGCAACACCCCAAAATGATCGAGAGTCAGACCAAGAATATGAATTTGACTTTGACAGCCAAGAATTGCAGCAGCAATTAGAAAAACTCAACTTTAATGAAATCTGGGAGTCATTCGGTCAAAATATGGAACAATTTGGCCAATCTTTTGAAGATTTTGGTATTGATTCCGAAGATTTGAAGATTGATGGTCAAGACGGTACCATCATTATCAATGGAGAAGTCTATAATTTAGGCGATCAATTAGGAGCAATGGAAGGTACCTGGAAAGAAATGATGGAAAAATTCAGTGATGATGATTTCATGAATCAATTCCAAGACACCATGAACGATATGATGAAGCTATTTGAAGACATGTCGATTGATATGCAAGAAGATTTCAATGGCATACAAAGAGACTTTCCTAGTAAAAGTAAAGAAAAAGAAAAGATTATTAAGCTGTAAAATATATAGTGCAAGTGTTTTTCACTTGTGCTAGCAAATAGAACTCATTTAAAGTTTTATAATGAAGCTGAAAAATAGCCATTTTCTAAGCCAGTAGGAAAACTTTAAATGAGTTCATAAAATGAAAAGCCCGAAGGATGATTTCTTCGGGCTTTTTTTGTTTTTGGCGCATCCCCCATTATTTTTTGGGCCAGCGGGCGATACCTATTTGGGTAGCAGCGGGCGCACACATAGGTGCGCCCCTACATAGCCGGCCCAAAAAATAATGGGGTCGGGCTATCCGCTCTTATGTGGCTATGCCCTTCCTACTACGCTAAGGTCTGCTTGTCTCTTAATGGAGCCTTCGCATACCTAAGCTTCGTAAGTCAGGGCATTACGCCACATACCGCTTCTATCCCTATGCGGGGTTTTCTTTTCGTTCTCCACTAATCCCCAATATTCCTCCGAAACAAATAAGCCATCAATAGACCAATACTAAAAGTCGTCAACAAAGTGCAGACAATGTAGGCAATGAGTGGTGGCATGATGTATAAAATAAAATGGCTACGCAAATTTTGAAGGATGCAGAGAATGATGAAAGTGCCCCAGATGATGGTATTGATAGTTACGGAAAATTCGTAGGAAGCGCTTAGTAAACTTTTGTTATTGACTAGGCATTGATGGGCTTTTTTGCTGCCGAAATAGATCGCTATTAAAAAGGAAATGGTGAGTCCTATGATAGCCCAGCCGTAAGTAAAAATTAGAAACATGCTAGCTAATCCTTCTCCACTAATGGCGGCTGGAATAATGGAAAATAATAAGATGGTGCCTATTCCTAATGGCACACTAATGAGGTAGGCGGTGATGATATTCTTTTTGAATGTAGTCTCTCTCATAAAGATAATTTAAGGCGTAATTTTTTTAATTGATGAATTACTACACGAATCCACTAATTCACTATTCCACTAATTCACTACTCTACTAAGGATAAAGTTAGTGAATTAAAGGCAGTTTACATTTTTTTTAGTATATTTCAGCTTCAAACTAGCACTGAAAAATATAAATTAATGAGTGAGTTAACAACATTAGAAGAGCAGATCGAGAGTCTGTCAGTAGATAAGGAAACTAATCGTGATCGTTTGATAGAATCTTATGAGCAATTAATTTCGATTCGGGAAGGAGAGGGAGATATAGAAGCGGCTATTTTAGCCAATGCCTCTATTATAGAATTGATGGGAGAATTAAGTAAGGAAAAACAAGGCAGTCATTATTATAAATTAGCAGAGTTGAGTTCTAAGATAGAGGATTGGGATAAAGCATTAGTCGCAGTAGATCAGTCGATAGCTGCTTATGGACCTAATACAGCATCTTATGAGGAGGTAGCTATGGCGCATCATCGCAAAGGAGTGATCTTGGTTAATCAGGGTAAATTGCAGGAGTGTTTAGCTGAGATCACAAAGGCGAAGAAGGTGGCTGATGAGAATGATTTGCTTTATGTGCAGGGTAAATGTAGTGGCACTTTTGGCGATTTAAACTATGTGCAAGAGCAATATAAAGAAGCAATCAATGACTATAAAATAGCAACTCGTGCCTATAAGGAAGTGGATGCCTATGATGAAATGGGGCGGATTTGTCAGAAGGTAGGAGATATTTTGCTGAAGCATGATCGACATAAAGAAGCCATTAATTCTTATCAAGAAGGAATAGGGCACTTTGCTTTAGCAGATAGTCAATTAGAAGTAGCGATGACCCAACAGCGGGTGGCAACTGTTTATGAAAAATTAAGCGATAATTATTCGGCTGCTGCGGCTTATGAAAAGGCAGGAGCTATATTTGGGGAAGTGGATAGTCCATTGGAAGCATCAAATAGTTATTATCAGGCGGCCTATATGATGGAGGATGAAAAAGATTGGGCAGAAGCGATCAAAAACTTGGAATTAGCTTTACCCTTAGCAGTGGGAGAGGATGGCATGATCCTTAAAGATACGATAGAAGATTCTCTGGATAATGCTAAACAGATGTTGAGCAAGAATGGCCCTAAGAAGAAAGTAAGTGG
>JAHDDN010000071.1:4235-17254 GCA_020629335.1 Chitinophagales bacterium
GATTTGATTGTTGAATTAGAGGAATCTCATGAGGTCTTGAGAGAATTAGTGCATAAGCTTCCTAAAGATAAAGAACTATATCGCTATGAGGAAGGTAAGTGGAATATTAAGGAGTTGATCGTTCATTTGACAGATAGTGAGCGAATATTCCTTTATAGAGCCTTGCGTTTTGCTCGAAAAGATCAAACGCCATTAATGGGCTTTGATGAAAATAATTATGTCGCTGCCTTAGAAATTGATCATTTGAGCATGAAAGAAATCTTGGCCAATTATCAATTAGTCAGACTCAATACGATTGGCTTTTTTATGAGCTTAGCACCAGAACTATTAGACTTGAAAGGTACTGCGAATGGAGTAGAGATGTCAGTCGCTACCCTTGGCTACGTATGCTTAGGGCATGAGCTGCACCACACCAAAATCATTAAAGAACGCTACTTATAATCCCCCTTCTTAAAAAAGGAGGGGTCAGGGGAGCTTGTTATTCTTCTTCTCCCTCACTCGTCTGATTATACTTCGCTTTTTTACTCCCCTTATACATTTCGTATTTTAAGTACTTACACTCAATAGGCCCATTGTACAAAGTGATTTTCTTGGAAGCTCTTAGACCTAAATGTTTCAAGGCATCCATATCACTACCTATTATCCAAGCATCATATCCACTATAATTATTCTTAAGCGTATCGCCTATTCCTTGATAGAAATCCACCATGTCTCCTGGATCTAAACGCTCTCCATATGGAGGATTGGTAACAATGACTCCCCCTTCAACGGGTGGAGTACTATCCTCAAAGTCTCCTCTTTCCAATTGAATCAGATCGGCAAAGCCAGCTTGCATGACATTCTCTTTTGACAAAGAGATGGGGGTTTGAGAAATATCTCTACCGATGATTTTGACATCTGTGCTTACCTTATTTTGTTCCGCTTCCTTGAGTATCTTTTTCCAAAGAAGTGGATTATAATCTTCCCATCTTTGAAATCCAAATCGCTTAATCATTAAGTTGGGAGCCGTATTAGTTGCAATCATAGCCGCCTCAATAAGTATAGTCCCAGACCCACACATAGGATCAAAGAAGGGGCGTTCCCCTTTCCAGCCAGTCAACATAATCATACCAGCCGCTAATACCTCATTCAAAGGAGCCGTATCCACACTTAGTCGGTATCCCCTCTTATGTAAAGAAGCCCATGAACTATCTAAAGAAAGCGTACATTCATCTCTAAAGATATGTAAGTTGATACGTAGATCAGGATATTCTACATTCACAGATGGACGAGAACGAAACTTCTTTCTAAATTGATCGACTATCGCATCTTTGACTAATAAAGAAGCATATTTAGAGTGTCTAAAAATATCAGAATTAGCCGCACAATCTACCGCTAAAGTCTGATCGACATCCATTAATTTGGCCCAATTCGTTTTTGAAATTTCCTTATAAAGAATCCGCTCATTATGCGCTCTAAATTTTCGAATAACTTTTAAGATACGGAGAGCTGTACGGAGCTGTAAGTTGGCTCTATACATAACTTCCAAATTTCCTTTAAATGCCACCGCTCTTTTGATCACTTCAATATCAGAAGCTCCAATTTGTCTTAACTCTTCTGCCAAGATTTCTTCTAATCCAAAAAAAGTTTTGGCTATGTATTGTTGTTGTTCCACTACTAGTGTTTAAAGTGTCTTAGGCCAGTCATCACCATGGCTATACCTAAGTCATTACAAGTTGATATCACTTCTTTATCTCTGATAGAACCCCCTGGCTGTACAATGGCCTTAATACCAAATTGACCAGCTAATTCTACATTGTCAGCAAAAGGGAAAAAAGCATCTGAAATCAAAATAGCTTGGCCTATTTCACTGGCTTGATAAGCTGCTAAATCATCTCCCTTATATTCCTTTGCCAAGTTCTCATTACTTTTCTCAATCGCTAATTTAGTAGCCACTAATCGATTTGGCTGACCAGCACCCATGCCCAATAATTGCAAGCTATCTCCTTTTTGACGAACAATTACAATGGAGTTCGACTTAATATTGCTAATCGCTTTTAAGCCAAATTCAATTAGGCCCTTATTTGCCTCCAAATCAAATGTGCCTTCTGTGACACATTCCATTTTATTGTGGAGCTCTTGATCTAAATCTTGTACCAAAAGAGAACCATTCATATAACGTAAATCCATTCCCTTATTAGCCTGATTCAAATCATACTCAATGACTCGCAAGTTTTTATGCTTTTGCAAATAAGCCAAAGCATCCTCACTTATTTTAGGAGCGACGACCACTTCCACAAATTTTCTTTTACTTCTATCTGCTGCGTCTAATTGGAAAAATTCTGCCGTAGCTTTTTCCAAAGGCGTATTAAAAGCAATGATAGAGCCAAAGGCAGAAATTGGATCACCCGCCCAAGCATTTTCTAATACCGTCTTTTGATCACTGCCTTCACAAAGGCCACAAGGATTACTATGCTTAATAACCGAACAAGCAACTCCACTTAAAGCACGTACCGACTCAATAGCTCCATTAATATCCAAGATATTATTGAATGACAAAGCCTTGCCATGCAGCACTTTCATATCGTATAAGGAGTTTTCTGCTCCCTCTTCCTTATAGTAAAACGCCTTTTGGTGAGAGTTTTCCCCATATCGCAATTCCTTCCCCCCTTTAAAAGATAAGCGCATACTATCTTCCCCATTCTGTTGATCCATAGCAACAGCGATCATACTATCATAATCAGCCGTATGATTAAAGACCTTCTGCATCAATTTTTTACGAGTACCATAAGAAACCGCTCCATTGCGCTCACTTAATTCGCTGATGACCTTAGCATAATCACTTGGATCGGTAATAACCGTTACGTATTTGAAGTTCTTAGCAGCAGCACGTAGCATAGTTGGCCCTCCAATATCCACATTCTCAATTAATGTCTCAAAGTCTCCACCAGCATCTAATACCTTCTTAAAGGGGTATAAATTACAGATCACCAAGTCAATTGCTTCAATATCCAAATTGGCAGCTTCCTCTTTATCTTTCTCTCTATCAAACAATAAAGCTGATTCAATATTAAACGAGATCGTCTTCATTCGCCCACCAAAAGCCTCTGGATTACCTGTTACTTTGGAGATATCTGTTATAGGAATACCAGCCTCAATTAATTTTTTGCCAGTTCCTCCTGTAGAGATGATTTCACACCCCAATTGATGTAGATGTTGGGCGATAGGTAATAAGTCCGTCTTATCAGAAACACTAATCAAAGCCTTCCTAATTGGGATATCTAATTGCATAGTAGTTTTTTAGGATGTAAATGATGCCACAAAGGTCGTAAATTGGGTGGGTTTATTCAAGATTATAAGGAATTTGTTCTGTTGTTTTTAGAAGGCTATAAAATGATCTTAAATACTTGAGTAATAAAACTTGCAAATAAGTTACCAAAATGGTAACTTTGTTTGTGCGTATTATAGCTATTAGTACATTAAGAGCCTATTGGATTCTAAATCCCAAATCAAAAGCAGCTTTAGCTGCTTGGGTGATGGAGGTTAAAAGTGAAAAATGGGAAAACTCTCATGAATTAAAAGAAAAATTTAGACATGCGTCTATTATTACTAACAAAAGAGTGGTTTTTAATATTAAAGGCAATACCTTCCGTTTGATTGTTGATATAGAATACCGATTGAAAATTATATTTATTGTATGGATTGGCACACATGAAGAATACGATAAAATAGATGCGAAAACCATAGAATATGAATAAACCGATCAAAACAAAAAGTGAATATAAGGCATCTTTAAAAAGAGCTTACAGTTTGATGCAACTAGATTTGAAACCTAACTCCAAAGAATCTAATGAATTGGAATTATTAGCTATTTTAATTGAAGTATATGAAACAGAAAATTTCCCAATAGACTCTCCTACACCTTTAGAAGCAATCGAATTTAGATTAGATCAAATGGGTTTAAATAATACAGACTTAGCTAAAATTTTAGGATATAAGAGTAGAGTATCTGAGATATTTTCAGGTAAAAGAAAATTAAGTATCCAAATGATAAGAAGGCTTCACGATAAGCTTAATATCCCTGCCGAAATATTAATTCAAGAATACTAAATATTTTCCTCAAATATGCAACTAAGTAAAGACATCAGCGAATTGGAAGCCATGCTCCAACACACAGACAAGACCAATACAGCCGTTTCTAAAAGTGGCATTGCATGGCACTTAGACCATAGCTTAAAAGTAATAATTGGGATTTGTAATGCCCTTGAACAATCAGATCCAGCTAGCTATAAAAGTAGTTTCAATTTATCTAAAAAAGCTGTTTTATTGACAGGGATTATTCCAAGAGGAAAAGGAAGAGCACCTAAAATTACACAGCCCAAAGAAAATATTACCAATGATGATATCAATCGTCATTTAGAAGTTGCCAAAAAATTACTTTCCAATATAGCAAACTTGGATGCTTGTAGTAATTTTAAGCACCCAATGTTTGGCTATTTGAATTTAAAAGATGCCATCAAGTTCATGCATATACACACAGAGCATCATCTAAAAATAATGCGAGATATTTTGGCTTAATTGCTAATTAAACTTTCACCACCTTCACATAATGTACCTGTAAATCATTAATCTTTAAGGTGATAAAGTAATGCCCTTTAGGCAATCGATCATCATGTTGCCAAACCGCCTCATATTTCTCAGGAGCTAAGTTTTGCTCTGCCAAATTAGCTACCAAATTTCCTTGCATATCAAAAACGGATAAGCTCACTTTTGACTTCTTAAACACTCCATACTTAATAATCACATCCTCAGCTATCGGGTTAGGACTAGCCGAATAAATCATTCCCTTATTCAAGTGGAGGTCTTGTGTATTAGTACCCACATCCAAGCCTGATCCATTCACGACTATATCCCAAGTGCCTTCCATAATTCCTTGCGCATTGGCTGTTAATGGAATAATACGATGAGAAGCATCATATTGCCCACTGGTGATAGAAGCAGCCGCATCCGCAGGAATATCCGTATCCCCCTCAAAATACAATTGAGTCGTCATTTCCTCAAAACCAGGTGGCGTAATTTTAAAATGAATATGAGAAGGACGATACTGATTACCATTCAAATATTTACCTGGCTTAATCGTCTCAAATACATAAAAACCCTGACTATTAGTATAAGTGACACCCCTTAAATTATAACCCTCATTATCATAAGCCCCCGCATCATCCGCATGCCAAATATCAACCTTAGTATCAGGAATATATTCCGCACAATCCAGATTAAATACTCGTCCACTAATAATAATTTTTTCCCCAGGCTCATCCGCATTTGCCAACTGATTATCTACCAAATTAGGTGGGTTATCCGTATAGAAAGGCCCCGTTCCATAAAAATCTTCAGTAGTAGGATTGCAGTTCATTTGTGGCGGAGTTGGAGTCTCCTTAGCCTTAGAAGATTGACTAAGCATTCCCAAAGACAAAGCTGCCAATGATGTATTCTTCAAAAACTGTCTACGTTTATTTTGATCGCTCATTTTTACTATTTTGATGATAAATTTACACTAATTTCACCTAATAAACTGTTAAAAAAATTTATTCTTACTTTTGTAAAGCAAATTGTATAATCTTACATGGATATTGTATGTTTTTTACGCAAATTTCGTTGCACAAGCCGCCAATATTCATCGTTTATCATTCATCATTAGCCGCAGGCCCTATGTACAAATACCTACTTTTATTAACATTCCTCACTTGTACCTCAACCACCTTCGCCCAATACGAATTAAGAGAAATCCCTGCCAAAGAAGAAAGCATTAGAGCAGATTTACAAGAGATTCTAAAAGAAGCCAATTGGGCAACTAATCAAATTGACTTCAAACGCTTTGTTTCAGATGAAAATTATGCCTTAATCCAGTGCCAAGCAGATCAAGTTTTAATAGAAGTATATGCCGATGATAGCGAATGGGGCTCCGTACTTTATGTCGCCCTACAAAAAATGGGTTTTTATTTTCCACATCCACGCATTCAGATTTCTCCCGAAAACATAGCACAAGAATTATGCGGTCAAAAAATTTATTGGCGACCAGCCCTCAAATATCGAGGATCGCATTTTCATACCCTACACCCCAATGAATGGGTACATGCCTTTAATTTAGGTAATGAAAAAATAGCCATCGAAACCATTAATTGGCTAGCCCGAAATCAGCAAAATATTTTCGATTTTAGTATGCTGAGACTGCCTAAGCAAGATATTTATGATAGATTAAAAGTATCTTTCCAATACGCTAAAGATATGGGGGTTCACGCAGGAGTCACCTTTGGAGTTGCTATGCAACAACAAAATAGCTTTAAGTTAGTATCGCTCATGGGGACTTTTTTCGATGCGAAAAGCGAACGACAAATTAAGCGAAATCTAACGGAATTATTAGAGGAGGTAGATATGAGTTTTTTGAGTGCAGAAGCAGGTACCAGTGAGTTTACCAATACCAATTATGAACGTTCTTTAGGGTGGTATAAACTATTAGGAGAAATTACCCATGAGCATGGGGTGCAAATGCTTGCTAAAGTACACATATCCAGTAATCAACACCATCCCGAATATGGGAATTATAATTTCCTATCTCAATACTGTGATGAAAAAGTAGGAGTATTACCGCATACCGTATTTTATTATGCCTTAGAAGATGAATTAGCCCCCATGTACGGCAATGAAAACTTTGCCCATATGAAAGACTTTATGCTCCAAGAAAAAGATAAGCGGATGACTTGGTTTTATCCCGAAACCAGCTATTACATCAGTATGGATATTGATGTGCCATTGATGCTAACAGAATATTTAAGAGGCCGAGCTGCTGATATGAAATTGATTTACGAACAAGGAGTAGAGGGGCAACTAAACTTCACCACAGGCCAAGAATTAGGCTATTGGATGATCGATTGGACAGTAGCTTTGCTAAATAATTTGGAGTACGAATTTGATCCATTAATTGCCTTGAAATTATTAGGGGAAGATGCTAATATTTGGCAAAAGCATTTAGATTTTCAATATCAATATTTAACAGAAGAACAGCTCATTTCTATCGTGAGTTTCTCTAATGGCGGTGATGAGTTTGCTCCCAGTCATGCGATTCACAAAAGGAATATTCTAAGGCATTTAGCCAAGTCCGAAGAAAAAACGAAATTCGAGATTGCTCAATTAGAAAAAGCCATTCCACATATTCCTTCAACAGATGGCATTCAAAACGAAGAATTAAAATTGCTTTTAGATATTACCTATTTGCGCTTTCATCACGCACTTTATACTCGAAAAGCACTATTAGACGATAAAGAGCAGAACTTAATCCAAGCAGCTAAATATCGAGAAGAAGCTCAATTACTCATGAACCAAGTTAAGAAAAAATATAATCGCTATCCATCCGCCAGAATATTCAAGCACTACAAAAATCCAACAGCTTATCCTTATGGTTATGGAGCAATGGCTGCTAACTTATATCATTGGGTCAGAGAGGAACGTATGATTGAGAAAAAACGCTATTCTCCTCTTTTTATGCCCATGTATGACTTCATAGATATTCTTTTCTAATAATCCCTAAGCTTTATAAGAATCACCATAAATATAAATGTTAAAAGAGCTGAAAATAAATCCTGCCACATGTTTTTACTACTATTGGTTCAATTTATTAGTTCTTGACAGCCCAAGTTTTGTCTTTTTACGATTCTACTTCGTTATTTTTTCGTTTCGTAGCCCTGCTATGGGCCTCAAAAATGCCTTGTATAATCGCAAAAATCCTACAACTTAACTGTCAGAAACTTATAAACTGAACCACTATTATAATTGTTCATAATGGTCAATTTTAGGGTGTTAAGGGTGGATTAAATAAACACTTTAAATTGAATCATTAGTTCCAGTATCAGTTAAAACGTTCCAACTTGAGTCTGCTCTAAAAACTAAAAGGCCAAACAAAAGCCATAAAACCCATATTTACAAAGTATTTGAAAATCTGCACATTAAACATTGATCAAGATTTAATAAGATGCAAATCTCATCAAATATGGACTTTTTAGAGCAAGCTCAACTTCATTCACTTTAAACGTTCAAGAATACGGCTTAGGGATGGCAGCGGTATGTGGCGGCCATGCTGCGACTTACGACGCTTAGCGATGCGATGGCTGGCCCGAAGGGCAGACAAGCAGCGCTTAGCAGAGTAGGAGCCGCATAGCCACATAAGAGCGAACAGCCCGACCCGATTATTTTTTTTTGCCGTAGGGGCCGACCTATGTGTCGGCCCTCTTGAGCTTACCAATATTCGTTATAAATAGAAATATCTTCTATAATTCAATTCGTTCATGAAAAACAGGCAAAAAAAATAATCGGGGAAGCCCCAACTTAATTTATCCTATTTTAATGTAAAATTTTCCTGGTAAAGATTGTACCAAGCCTTTCATTTCCAGATTTAGAAGGGTCATGGAGAGGATTCCTAAAGATAGGTGGGCCTTGTGAGCCAATTCATCAATATGTACGCCTTCCTCCAAGTTTAATAGATCAAATACGGCCTGTTCATCCTCATTTAAATCTATAAATAAGCTTCTTTGCACATCAGCCACGCCATCTTGATCCCATGTCATATGTTTCAATATATCCTCAGCCGAGCAAATCATTTGAGCTTTTTGATTCAAAATCAGTGCATTACAACCCTTGGAGTAAGGGCTATCCACATTGCCAGGCACAGCAAATAAGGCTTTCTTATAAGCATAAGCCATTTCTGCCGAAATCATACTGCCACCTTTATTAGCAGTTTCAACCACTAAGAGGGCATCACACATTCCAGCAATAATTCGATTGCGCATTGGAAAATGCATTCGTTCAGGCTCCGTCAAAAAAGGCAATTCGCTTAATAAACCCCCATTTTGTATCATTTTCTGAACCAGAGTATGGTGTTGGCTCGGATAAACTCGATGCAAGCCATTAGCCATTACACCCACTGTTGGAATCTTTTCTTTGACACAAGCGTCATGTGTCGCATAATCAATACCGAAAGCTAATCCGCTTACCATCAATATATTATGCTTAGCCAAATCTCTCGCTAATTGTTGGCAAAAATGCCTTCCATAACGAGTTGCATTTCGTGTTCCAACTACAGATAATACCTTGCTAGTATTCAAATCGGCATTACCTTTGTAAAATAATAGGATGGGGGCATCTGAATAAGTTTTCAGCCGTTTAGGATATTTAGGATCAGTATAAAAGTAAGATTTAATACCATGTTTTTGTAAATAGGTTAATTCTTCTTCAGCATTCTCCAAAATATCCTTATTTTTGCATAACTTTTCAGAAGTTATTGGGCCAATATTTGGGATTTTTTCTAATTTCCCTCTCTTGGTAGTAAATACTGCTTTAGCACTTCCACAATAACTAATTAGATTCTTTGCATTGACCATACCCACCCCAGGCACCATTGTCAAAGCAATCTGATAAATGATTTCTTGATCTTCCATATAAGTAGTTGAAGGTAAATAATTATCTCTTTATGATGAGATTGTTTTTAGCTTAGACAAGGCATTTTTTGCTAGTAATAGCAGGGCTATTGCTAAAAAAAATAACGCAGTATAAGTTGAAAATGCTCCATCAGAAAGGAACAGTTATTGATCTTTAACTACGTAGTATTATCAAAACTTAATTTATGTCTACACTTAAACTGATGACAGAAAGGCCATTTTTCCATAAAATTTTGGCAACTTTTTTAGTATTAATTTCATGTTTAGGGGCAAACCTGACGGTTTTGGGCCAATTTAACTACGAATACAATCCTGATTTTCCGCCAAATTCGTATCGCTCACCCGATAATCCACATTATTGGAAAAACAAAATGCCTAAACCAGGCTATTGGCAACAAGACGTACTTTATAAGATAAAAGCGGACATAGATGAAGAAAAAGATATCATCAGTGCGACCCAAACGCTTACCTATTGGAATAATTCACCTGATACATTAGATGTACTCTACTTTCACCTTTATCAGAATGCTTTTCAACCCAATTCTTATTGCGATGCCCTTCATCGAGGCAATGGCGAAAGCCCCGAATATGGTAGATATGAGAAAAAGGGCTTGGGTACAGTTGTAGAAAATGCTTATCTAATAGGTTTTAATCCAGAAAAACCAATTGATGTTGATTTGGAGCTAGACAATACCATACTTAAGGTAAAACTTCCATATCCTATTCCTCCAATGGAATCCGTTTCTATTAAAATGGACTTCAAAACCTACTTTGATAGTGGTGGAGATATAGAAAGACGTATGAAAACTTTCAAATCTTATGGCAGTAATAAACATTATGATGGCGTGCTTTGGTATCCACGTGTCTGTGTATATGATCACAAATTTGGATGGCATATTGATCAGCACCTTGGTAGAGAGTTTTATGGTGATTTTGGTACTTTCAATGTGGAATTATCCTTTGCAAACGATTTTATCGTTGAAGCAACAGGTAACTTACTAAACAAAAAAGAAGTGATGCCTGACTCGCTTCGACAAGCAGTCGATATCGCTAACTTTAAAAACAAAGAATGGAACTCTCGACCATCTACAGTGGTCAAAAGAGAAAAAGGAAAACGTAAAATATGGAAGTACTATGCCGAAAATGTACACGATTTTGCCTTTACTGCTGACCCAACTTATCGTATAGGTGAGGTAGAATGGAATGGCGTGAAATGTATCTCTATGGTACAAGAACAACACGCCTCCCAATGGCAAAATGCAGCAGAATATACAGCTAAAGTAGTAGAAGTCTATTCTAATGATATTGGGATGTATGCTTGGCCTAAAATTATCGTTGCAGATGCTCGAGATGGTATGGAATATCCCATGATTACTTTGGATGGTGGCTTCGATCCTAATTATAGAGCACTCCTGGCTCACGAAATTGGCCATATGTGGTTTTATGGAATGGTCGGAAATAATGAAACCTATCGAGCCGCCCTTGATGAAGGTTTTACCCAATTCCTCACGGCTTGGTCAATGGAAAAAATAGATGGGGAATACTATGTTACCAATGATAGCAAATTCAAATACTACAATAAATACAAAAAACCAGTTAAGGTAAGAGATGGGGAAGTTTATACCTACTATATCGAAGATGCCATGAAAGGCGATGATCCGGCCCTGAACACACATTCCGACTCTTTTCACGGCGCACAGCAATACAATGATAGCTATTGGCAAGTTTATAATAAAACAGCCACTATGCTTTATAATTTACAATACGTTTTAGGGAATGAACTATTCCTTGAATGTATGCAAAACTATTTCGCTAAATGGAAAATGGCACACCCTTATTTTGATGATATGCAAAAAGCTTTTATCGAAGTAGCAGGAACCGATCTACACTGGTTTTTTGATCAATGGCTGAAAACAAATAAAAACGTAGATTACGCCATTAAAAAAGTGAAAAAAATAAAAGGTGGTGAGTACGAAATTACTTTCGAAAGATTAGGAGATATGCAAATGCCAATCGACTTTAAAGTAATCTCTAAAACTGGAGAAGAAGATTCATTCTATATCCCTAATACAGAATTTAACAAAAAAACAAACGCCACTATCTTACCTAAATGGTACGGATGGGATAATATTAATCGAACCTACACAGCCACTGTGAATATACCTGACGGTATTAAAGATGTGATCATCGATCCTTCTGAAAGATTAGCAGATATTAATATGCTAAATAATAGTAAACGAATGCGTTTAGATTGGGAGTTCGATTCTCGTATGTATAATCAATCTGACAGAAATCAATACCTCTTCAAATATGCTCCTGTCCTTTGGTACAATGCTTACGACGGTATAAAATTAGGAGGCAGAATTAGAGGAGATTATCTCAAATATCGACATATCACCGATTTTACATTCTGGCTAAATACCAGATTACTTAATGAATATATGCTTGGTGAAGAAAAAGATGGATTAGAAAACAAACAAGATTGGGTATCATTTAATTTTGACTACGAAACCACTATGGATAAGTATATCCCTAAATCAAAGGTATTCGCAAATGCCAAATGGCTAGATGGACTCAACTCATTCAAAATAGGACTCAATAAACGAATCACGCAAAGCTCCAATTTTATTTTCCAATTCCAAGCAGACTATCGACATAACGAAAGCGATGTGCATTACCTACATCATAGCGATCTTTGGAATTATGGAAAATGGAACAATTCCTTTGAAATTGCATATGTGAAAAAATATAATGAAGGAATCGGAAGCGGAAATTGGAAAGCAGCCCTATGGAGCAGTTCACTAGGAAGCGAATTCGATTTCAACAAACTATACTTAACTTGGGTCAACCGATTACCATTTAGCAAATTTCAACTTAACTCAAGATTCTTCGGACAATTCGGATCAGGAAACGATGTACCACTCCAATCAGCCCTTTACCTTTCAGGAGCTAATCCAGATCAAATGATGGATAATCGATTCACTCGTTCCAGAGGTGTTATTCCTAACTCCATCTCAGAATACAGCTATAATACCAATCAATTTCATTATGGAGGTGGCCTAAATATTAGAGGCTACGCAGGATATACAGCCGTAGATGCCGACGAAAATGATACCCTCACTTTTGTCTATCAAGGTCTATCAGGCTTAGCCCTCAATCTCGAATTAGAATTCGGCGACCTATTGCGTTTCTCTAATCCAACAAAACTCCGTCGATATTTCCGCTTAGATCCCTATCTTTTTGCTGACCTAGGAATCCTAACCTATGCATCTGGCTATAGAAAACAATCCTTCGCCAAAGAACGAATGGATGCAGGAGCTGGCATTGCATTGACCGTCAAAAGATATTGGATTTTAGAAGATACCCAACCACTAGTACTAAGATTCGATATGCCATTAATCCTAAGCCGTCCACCTTTTGATGATGATGAATCCTTCAAATTTCGTTGGCAAATTGGCATCAATCGAGCCTTCTAAAATAATACAATAAAATTCGGAATGATTGATACCCCGTAGGGACGTTGCACCGCAACGTCCTTTTTTCAATTAT
>JAHDDN010000588.1 GCA_020629335.1 Chitinophagales bacterium
AAGTGACTCCGTAGGGATTCGAACCCCAAACCTCCTGATCCGTAGTCAGGTGCTCTATCCAGTTGAGCTACGGAGCCGTTTTTCGTGCGGCAAAGATAAGTAAATATTGTTTAACGCCAAAGCTAAAAGGAACATATTTGTTGGCGTTTATCAATATGCTAATCTTTTTAACCTATTTGCTAGGAAATTGGTTCAGGAAAAATGGATAAAATAGTGTATATTTGTATTAATCATAAATACCTCCAGTGACCATAGTTCAAAAAGAAATAACAAAATATATAGCACTATTAGATAATAGTCAGCAAGAAGCATTATTGAGTTTTATCAAAACTCTTACTAAAGCTAGTGATAAGGGTAAACCTTCATTAGAGCTTCTTCAAAACATAGGCAAAATATCTGATGAGGATGCTCAATTAATGATAGATGCAATCGATGATCCCAATTTCGGATGTAATAAAGTAGATGAAAATGAATGGTGAATTTACTTTAGATTCTAATATTATTATCGCATTGCTTAATAATGAAAAGGAATGCTTAGAGCATTATCAAAAAGCAAGTAAAATTTATACCCCTTCCATTGTTATAGGAGAACTTTATTATGCAGCTTATAACTCAAAAAAGATCGCTTCAAATGTGATAAAATTAAAAACTTTTATAGCAAATACTCTTATCTTAATTTGTGATGAAGAAACAGGCGATTTTTATGGCAAGATTAAGTATAACCTTAAGCAAAAAGCCATAAAAATACCTGATAATGATATTTGGATTGCAGCTTTATCTCAACAATTTAACATTCCATTAGTTACAAGAGATAAGCATTTTGATTATATAGACAATCTTGATTTGGTTAAATGGTAAATCCCATTATTACTCCTCCTTCTGCGAATCACCAATCGCCCCTCTCATATCTGTATCAGCTTGGATATTCTTCATACGATAGAAATCCATGATCCCCATATTACCACTTCTAAAAGCATCCGCCATCGCCTTTGGAATTTCGGCCTCTTGCTGAATCAGGTTCGCTCTTGCTTCTTCGGCTTTGGCTTTCATTTCTTGCTCTAAGGCAATCGCCATGGCACGTCTTTCCTCGGCCTTGGCTTGGGCGATATTCTTATCCGCATTCGCCTGATCAATTTGAAGTTCAGCACCAATATTTTTACCCACATCAATATCCGCAATATCAATGGATAGGATTTCGAAAGCCGTACCAGCATCCAATCCCTTCGATAATACCAATTTTGAAATATTATCAGGATTCTCCAATACTGCCTTATGAGAAGCCGCCGAACCAATCGAACTTACGATACCTTCTCCCACACGGGCTAAGATGGTCTCTTCACCAGCACCTCCGACTAATCGTTGGATATTAGCTCTAACCGTTACCCTTGCTTTAGCAACCAATTGAATACCATCCTTCGCCATCGCTGCTACTTCAGGGGTATTGATCACTCTTGGATCAACCGATACTTGCACGGCTTCAAATACATTACGACCCGCTAAGTCGATAGCCGTGGCCGTTTTGAAATCTAAAGGAATACTCGCCTTCAAGGCAGCAATTAAGGCATTGACGACCGAGTTGACATTGCCACCAGCTAAGTAATGGGCTTCCAGTAAATCTTTCTCTAAATATACGCCCGCTTTCTGTGCATTAATCATCGGATCAACAATACGCTGTGGAGGAATCCTACGCAAGCGCATCAAGACCAAATCCAATAAATTCACTTTCACGCCTGAAGCTCTCGCAGCTATCCAAAGACCTACTGGCACAAAATATAAAAACAATAACATGCCTAATAAGCCGATTCCAATTAATACTAATAATTCCATTGATTTGTGTTATGTTAAAGGTGATTTTTTTTATGTTTCTGGTATCTCGTTATCATCTCTTAATGCCTTTACAAATATCTTATCGTCCTTGATATTGACAATCATTAAAGGCGTGTCGGTATCTATATAGCCGTCCAAGGAGGTGACTTCAAATATTTGCTGGTCAAATTTAGCTTTTCCAATAGGTCTAATATCTCCAAAAGCAATGCCCTGATCTCCCGCTGCAATCATATGTTCACTCAAATTGACATTACTCACATTCCCCTCTAATTGGCTATCTAAACTGACCCGTTTTGAATTAAGCGCTTTGACACCAAAATAAAAGATGACAGCACTTGCGGCAACAGAAGCAAGCATAGTAATATGACCTACTTCTGAACCCAAATTGACATAGCTCAAATAAATACCTACTATGATGACAAGCCCGCCAAATACCCCTACAATAGTAGCTCCTGGGACAAAGAAAAATTCTACTGCCAAAAAGAAGATACCCAATAAAATGATGGTAAATATTAAAGCGAAGCTCATAAATAAAAGATTAGTTTTCTAAAGATACGTATAATTTGAGTAAAACAATAAGTAATGATGAAAAAATAAATAATCATTACTAAATTCACCAAATGAAAATCACTTGTATCACTCATAGCCCCACCAAAGCAGAATATCTGCGCAAGGGCCTCTCTATCTACAATGGTAGAATCACTAAATACGTTCCCTTTGATTGGCAAATTATTCCTGATCTCAAAAACACCAAAAATCTAAGCATCGACGTCATCAAACAAAAGGAAGGCAAACTCCTTCTCAAACAATTACACCCACAAGCCTATCTCGTCCTTTTAGACGAAAAAGGCAAATCATATACTTCCCAAGCCTTCTCAAAATTATTGCAATCTTTCATGCTCGCTAACCGAAAGTATGTTA
>JAHDDN010000589.1 GCA_020629335.1 Chitinophagales bacterium
CCTAAGCTCCATAAGTCATGCCATTGACGCCACATACCACTTCCATCCCTAAGCCGAAACTAGCGATGAGCGCATAGTGATGAGCGATGAGCATAAAAAGCTGCACGCTATGCGCTCATCACTCATCGCTATTGATCATGTCGTAGACATGAAAAGCATCCTAGCCTTCGACTTCAGTCAAAGGCGAAATAAGACGATTAATTATTAAAACATAATGACTAAATTTACAGCCGCAAAAAAAATCAAATCAATGGACATCATCAGTAGCGTAAAAAAATTAGCAACCGTATTAAAAAATCAAAATGCCTCTCAAGAAGAAATTGAGGAGGCAAAAAGCCTATATTCTAAAGCAATAAAAGAAACAGAAAATGAGGAGGAGATCGCTAAGTCAATGAAATATCTCACCCCTGTGTTTAGTGTGGAAAATATAGAAAATGGAGCTATAGCAGCGATGATTTGTGGCGCAATAGTCGAACATGATTATTCTTCAGACTATATCATAGATGACTACATCACTTTTTTTAAAGAGACATTTAACAAAACGAAAAAATTTATTGCAGTTTGTGAAAAAGAAATTCAGCGTGTTCATGTGAATGAAATTGAGGAGAATGATTATGAGGTCGTAGAGCGATTAGAGGAGGAATTGAAAGAGGAAATGAGTCAAGAAATAGAAGCTTTAAACGCATTGAATCAATATTATCAATGTGGAATTGCCATATTTTCCTCTGATATAAAAGCCTTTTATAAAGGCAAAGAAGCCCTCTCTTTTGTGTCAGAATACTCAGACTATGCAGTTGGATTATTATGGTTGTCAAAGCTGTTTGATGTCTTATTTAATGAGGAGCTTTTGGTGATTGACTTACATACCAAAAAAGGAATCAGCGGACAAATGAGTGGCATTGTGGATAACTTTCAATTACAATTATTATTAATGGGCATGAAAGAACTGAATGAAAAGGTAGAGCTTAGTCAAGAAATGATAGAGATAGTCACTGGACATAATGAGCAGCAATCCTTAGGAAGATCCATCCCTGGAAAATGGAATATGTGTAATTGGGAATATTTGAGAGATGATGATCTGAAAACAGGAAGAGAATCAGATGATTGGATTTGGAGTGAAGGAAAGCCCAAAGATATTTCTTTATTTAAAGGCAAAAGAGTCATTCTGTTAGATAATGCTTCTTATCAAAGAGGCTTGCCAGTACAAAGAACATTTGATAACTTAGTAGCAGAAATAAAAATAGAAAAAGTCCTAAATGAATCTGAGGTAGAAGCAGCCCTCAAAGAAATAAAAGCCGCCGCGAATGAATTATAATGATGCGTTCTCAACGTTCCAACGTTCTCAACGTTAATCAGCTATCCAGTGTCGGGTGTCGGGTGTTTTTCAGTTATCCAGTTTACCAGTTATTAAGCTTCCTTATTTCCTCCAACAACTCCCGCGCATCCCCATCCGTAGGCAACTGCGGTACCAACTCCCCCTTAAACGCCTTCGCCAATATCGCCTGGGGCAATTGATCTATCTTAGCCTTCAATGCCAAATACTTCGCCTCTATCACATCCGCCTTCGCAAATAATGACTCGACACGGCGGACGATTTCGGTTTGTTCGGGAAGTGGGGGGACTAAAATTTCATATTTAGAAAAACTTCTACCAGTTAAATGTTTAATTGTAGTGCCTGTAAATAATTTTTCTAGCACCTGATTAACAGTATCCACTCTCAAATTATAAATAAAAAACTCCGGAATTATAGTAGAATTTAACCTAACTCTATGGAGAGCTTTTTGAAAAATTATATTTTCTTTTTTCTCTTTCCAAATCGCTGCTCTTCCTGGTTCTCCTCCTTCGCAAACTAATACATCACCAAATTTTAATTCAAATTTACTTAATTCAGAATGTTCAACTTTCATTTGTTTTAAATCGTCAAATTTAATTTCAAACCATCTGATATTTGTATTTCTTAAATAGCTAATGTAATTTCCTTTATTTTTACTTTTATCAAGCATTTTACCTAACCTATAATCAGCAAAATCTCCTAACTTTTGTTTGCTCCAATTTTCGATTTTACAAACACCTCTCCACCCCTCCGTCAATTTCCCAGTAACTGCTTGGTTGAGGATGGACTGACGGAAGTTTTTGAGTAAAGTAGGAATCTTGCTTAAGCGATCTTGCAGCTTTTCTAAATGCCCAAATAATGTATCTAATTTCGCCACTATGCGCTCTTGTTCGGCTAGTGGGGGAAATCCAGTTTTAGTGCTATGAATTAATTTTGCAGAAATATTTGGTTGCGCTCCACCATAAGCTTTTTCTTCAATTTTTTTTCTGATACTACCAAGTAAATAAAATATAAATTTTTTACTAGTTAATTTTGGTGATAAGGGTTTTAAGTTTCCTACACGTTGGTTTTGAAAAGCATTAATATTTTCATTAAATATTCCATACTTTCCAGTAGTTGCTCCTGACATTGCTATTAAAACATCGCCTTTTTCTATAATAAAATTACTTGGTATATTTTTATTTTGAATTTTTACAGATTTTTTAGTTTCGACTAACCCATTTTTTCCAATATCAGATATTCTGATAATCGGGACACCTTCATCCTGATAATCCTTGCTTTTAAAAGCGTAACCGTTTTTTAATACTAGTATTTCTCCAAGCGTCGTCTCCACCCACCCCTTCGGCAATTGATTCTCCATTATCCTAGTTCTTTTATAATGTCATTTAATTCTTGGGTGATGGCCTTTAG
>JAHDDN010000072.1 GCA_020629335.1 Chitinophagales bacterium
AACTGATAAACTGATGAACTGATAAACTGATGAACTGATAAACTGATGAACTGATAAACTGATGAACTGATAAACTGATGAACTGATAAACTGATGAACTGATAAACTGATGAACTGATAAACTGATGAACTGATAAACTGATGAACTGATGAACTGAATAACGGAAGGAAGCCCCAAATTAACTATGAACAATGAATAATTATGAACTGAATAACTGTGAAACTGGATAAACGGACGAAGTTTACATAACAGACTGAATAAAAGATAGATCATTAGTAATGAGTTGCTTGGGTAGTTTTTCAGTTATTTTATTGTTTACTACTCATTTTATACTTATCTTTGCAAGAATTTTCGAGCGAAATATCTAAATTTATAATACAATGAACCCAGTAATTAAATACGTGCACGAACAGCTAACTACGGAAAAAGAATTTCCTGAGTTTAAGGCTGGTGATAATGTTACCGTGCACTACCGTATCAAGGAAGGTTCGAAAGAAAGAGTCCAGCCATTTAAAGGTAATGTGATTCAGATTAAAGGGGGTGCTAATACGCCTACTAGAACTTTCACGGTAAGAAAAATGTCCAATGGTATTGGAGTGGAGCGTATATTTCCAATTAATTCTCCAAACATCGAGAAAATCGAAGTTAATAAGAGAGGTAAGGTAAGACGTGCTCGTTTGTACTACTTACGTAACTTAACTGGTAAGAAGGCTCGTATTAAGGAGAAAAGATTCATCAAAAAATAAGATGTTCTTACTCGAAATAAAGTATAAAAAAAGGGCTTGATTCTAATGAATCAAGCCTTTTTTTTGTTATGAAAGGAGTGAATGTTGCGGTTTGTTGTTATAAAAATGTGGACGTTGCAGTGCAAGGTCCGTACGGTACATTTTTTATTTCATTAGGGCTAATGCTAGCACTTCTTTCATTTCTTGGACGTAGTGAATTTTTAGGCCCTTGATATGAACTGGATTAATTTCACCTACATCTTTACGATTGGCTTCACATAGGATGACTTCTTTTATGCCTGCTCTTTTAGCGGCTAAAATCTTTTCTTTGATGCCTCCTACTGGCAAGACTTTTCCTCTTAGGGTGATTTCTCCTGTCATGGCTAAGAAGGGCTTTACTTTACGCTGACTTAAGGTAGAACATAAGGCAGTTAACATCGTTACTCCTGCTGAAGGGCCATCTTTGGGAATCGCTCCTTCAGGGACGTGAATGTGGATATTGGTTTTTTCAAACACTTCTGGATCAATGCCTAAGTCTGCTGCATTGGATTGAATATAGCTTAGAGCGGTAGTCGCAGATTCTTTCATCACATCGCCTAAGTTACCTGTTAGGGTCAGTTTGCCTTTTCCTTTGCTGGTTAGGGCTTCAATGAATAAGATGTCTCCTCCTACTATGGTCCAAGCTAAGCCTACTGCTACACCAGGTGGATTTTGTACTTGATAGATTTCTTTGTCGTATTTTCTGACGCCCAAGATATCCTTGATGCTCTCTTCTTTGACCGCTTTATCATACTCCTCCTCCATGGCTACGGACTTTGCTATACGGCGCATGACAGAGGCTAACTGACGTTCTAAATCCCTAACGCCTGACTCTTTGGTGTAATCATTGATGATCTTGGCAATGGCTTTCTTATCTAGCTTGATATCTGCTGCTTTTAAGCCATGATTTAGTCGCTGTCTTGGGATTAAGTGCTTTTGAGCAATTTTGATTTTTTCTTCTAATGAGTAACCGCTGATATGGATAATTTCCATACGATCTCTCAAGGCTGGCTGTATAGTTGATAAGCTATTAGCAGTGGCAATAAATAGGACTTTTGATAGATCATACTCTACTTCTAAGTAGTTATCGTGAAAAGCGCTATTTTGTTCTGGGTCTAAGACTTCTAATAGAGCTGAAGATGGATCTCCTCTAAAGTTATTACCGACTTTGTCTATTTCATCTAAGATAAAGACGGGATTAGAGGTTTGCGCTTTTTTGATCGACTGTATGATACGACCAGGCATAGAACCTATATAGGTTTTTCTATGGCCTCTGATTTCTGATTCATCTTGTAAGCCTCCTAAGGACATACGGATGAATTTTCGGTCTAAGGATCGGGCGATAGATTTCCCTAAGCTGGTTTTTCCTACACCAGGAGGGCCAACAAAGCATAGAATAGGAGATTTCAGGTCTCCTTTTAATTTGAGTACCGCTAAATACTCCAGTATACGCTTCTTGACTTTTTCTAGACCATAGTGGTCTTTGTCTAAGACTTTAGCCGATTTTACTAAATCGAAGGAATCTTCTGAGTAGATATGCCAAGGTAAATCCAGTAGTAATTCGATGTAATTCATCAAAACGGAATACTCTGCTACGGCAGGATTCATTCGTTTCAATTTATTTAATTCCTTTTCGAAACGTTTTTTAACTTCTACTGGCCATTTTTTATCTTTTGCTCTGGTCTTGAAGGTGTCTATTTCTTGTTCATAGCTTTCATCACCTAGCTCTTCTTGGATTGTTTTGAGCTGTTGGTGAAGGAAGTAATCTCTTTGTTGTTTTTCGATATCGGTCTTTACCTTATTTTGAATTTGATCTTTGAGTTCTAATAGTTGGAACTCCGTATTCATAAAGGATAGGATGAGCTTGGCTTTGGCCTTCAAATCTCCAATTTCAAGTATGCGTTGTTTGTCTTTGACGCTTACATTTAGATTGGTTGAGATAAAATGGATCAAGAAGGAAGGCTTCACGATATTTCGTAAAAAGATATTGGCTTCATTAGGGATATTCGGAGAGAGCTTGATGATTTGCCCTGCTAAATCCTTAATGGACGAGATGAGTGCTTGAAACTCTTTATCATCATATATGGTGTCGCGTAATAGTTCTACATTCGCACTGATAAATGGCTCTTCAGTCTGAAGGCTTAACATTTGGCATCTTTGCTTACCTTGCAGGATAACGGTATTCGTTCCGTCGGGCATTTTAAGCATTTTGATGATTTGAGCGAGGGTTCCTACTTTATGTAGGTTTTTTTTCTTTGGTTCTTCTACTTGAGGCTCTATTTGAGCAAAAACGGCGATCATTTTATTATTAGCAAAAGCTTTTCGTACCGCTTTGATAGATTTCTCCCTACCAACCGTTATTGGGATAGCAGAACTTGGGAATAATACAGTATGTCTAAGAGGTAAAATTGGCACTGGATTTTCTAGTTCCCCCTCTATAACAAAATCATCCTCCTCAAAAGACATCAAGGGGAGTAAATCCATTTCATCATCATTTAAAATTGAGAAATCATATAATTCATCGAACATATAGGCTTTTTTATAGGCAAAATGGGAAGTGCTGTAAACAATAAGGTGCAAAATTAAGTAAATTTACAATAGTTTATAACGTACAAAGAAGCTTTTGGTTGATAATATAGATTAAATATTCCTTTTTTCATGGTGTTTGTCTATAATAGTCTATAAATGAAGAAAGGGAGAAGCCAAGCCTCCCCCTTTCATTGTTCCATATAATTTTGTAAAATTACTTATGACTAATCATTAATTTCGCTTTAAGTTGAGTATTTTCTGTCTGTACACTTAAGCAGTATAATCCTTCTGGGAGTGATTGAACATCCAAGTTAAGATTGTTATATCCTTCACTTATCAGCACTTTTTCAGAAGAAATAAGCTGTCCATTAATATTGTAAATTGAGATCCATCCCAGCTCCTTTTTTGTCTCCATAAAGGTCATATTTGCTATATTATGAGCAGGGTTAGGATAAATCACTAGCTGTTCTAGTTCTTTGGTATTCATAATATTGGAATCATTAGTTTTGCCTGATCCAATGATTGCATTATAATCTTCTACTTCTCCATTTATGATCGGGCCACAAGCAAGCGGTTCAGCATCTGTTTGCATCGCTACTCTTAGGAGAGTGGTAATGGATGCTACTTCTGGAATGGTCACTTGTGTTACGAGTGATCCAGTAGATTGGTGTAATGAATCTAATAGGACTTCTGATTCTGTCATTATATAATCACCATCATAGTCTATCCATACTTTCCAGTATTGGTCTTGAGTGGTACCTCCAGCTTGAAGTGTTATATTATAAACTCCTCCTTGTACAAGCTGTACTTCTTCAATGCTTGATAAATAGCCATCATTATCTTCATTTGTATTGTATAAGCCACCTAAACCAAAGACCTGTATATAGGGCTCCCCTTCTTCAGCCGTGTCAATCGTACAAAGGTCTTCATCTAAACAATCTGGTGTATAAGTGATACTTTGAACTTCTTGATAAATGACTTCTTCTTGATTGCCATAACAAATCGCTTCAAACTCAAAAAGATATTCTAAACAAGGATAAGTTATTACTATGTCTGTGAGTGTTTCAATTGGTTTAATACCTTCCCATGTAGCATTTCCTACTGGCTTATATTTAACCGTCCCTTCATCTAGCTCTAATCCATCAAAAAGAAACAGTATTAAAGGATTATTATTTGTCTCCATGATTGGTTCAGGGAAATTACAAGGATTTGCTAAAACAGGACAAGTATTAATCACTTGAGTATCACTATAACTCACTTGCCCATTCAAGCAATAAGTAAGTATTCGGACTTCGTACTCCCCACATTGAGGTACCCACAATTGCATATAGGATAGTTCTCCTGTAGAGGTTTCATTTTCATCCCACCCCTCTTCTGGATCATCATAAGTATTCGCTTTTCTCAGTTGCACATCAAAATAGAAGGCATCAGGGCCTGTCCACTCAACACTAAACATTTGGCTACCAATCAATCCTAACTCAAAATCAGCTGGCAAACAGTTTCCAGTAGTAGTAAATGAAAATGACTCACTGGTTTCTCCTAGATAAGCTCCACAAACAGCTACAATTTCTACATTGTATAAAGTATTAGGATTTAAGTTGGTCAAATAGGCAGTATGAGTAGAGCTAATTCCATTAAATACCCCATCTATAAAGATATAATAAAGCGAGGCTCCGATTACTTCTTCGTATGTTAAGGTTGCGCTATTTGATTCTATGTTAGTAAAATAAGCTGAATTCGGTGCTTCGCATCCAATGCTTTGTGTTGATTGGGTAATAGAAATTGAGTTAGTGCTACTTGCTCCCCCATTACATATTGCGGCCAGCTCAATAATATATTCGGTATTTGGATCTAAGTTTTCAAAGGTATAATGTGCCAAAGTAGTTTCAAAGCTTGATACTTCATTAGTTGCTGTATTTAGCAAAGATAGCATATGAAGTGGATGTTGATTATATGGAAATTCAATTTGGATATAATCTACTCCTGCGTCTATCACCCAAATTTCTTCAGGAGCCAGACAGCTTACTACAATATTCGAGCTAGCATACTCCACCTCTCCATTGGCGCAAACTCCTCCTACCTTTACCTCATAGTCTTCATTCAAGAGATTAGTAAGCGTATAATTATTTTGCTGTATTGTATCATATATGACCCAAGCGGTCTCTCCTTCGGTTGCTAATTTAGCTTTAATGATAAATTCCTCATGATCGATATTTTCCCAACTTAGATCCACCTCTCCATTTTCTTGAACATCTGCCATTAAATTAGTTGGTGCTTGACATATATCTATTTCTGAAGAAGAATAAATTCTTAGATTATCAATATAGATATTGTTGCTACTTCCATTAATATTTGTAAATGTGATATAGACAATACCTGAAAGATCGTTCTTGACACGATCCAATGAAATCTGGACTGTCTTCCAATGTTCACAGGATGTAGGAGTAAAATAATCATTACTATATCCATCTAAGGTCACTTGAGATTCATAATCAGGTGTATATAATGCATGAGTTGCATCCCCCTCACATGCTGGACGCAAGGAAACTTCCAATGGGTCATATTTTGTCAAGAATCGACCAATATAAGCCATATCAAATTGCAAGTATAGAGAGTCTCCAAAAGCATCTAAATTCATTTTTAGCGTAAACTCATCTCTGGTGCAGTCATTATTGTATTTAAAATTCTGCAACATAATGGCTTTATTTCCATTATCTGAGCAGCCTGTTATATCGCTTGTTTCCCATCCATATCGATTATCTGGATTCTCCACATAAAAATCTAGAGGGAAGCCATTTTCCATGTCTTGATAAAATTCTGATAGAATGGTTTTGCTGAAATAAGTCGTTTTACGTAGTATATCATTATCAGTATCTTCATCGCTTGTTCCATTTGGGTTCTTTAATTCGACATAAAATTCTTGTTCTCCTTCAGCTAAGCTAAATTCATCCAAATAAACTGTTTGAACACTCCCACTTGCTAAGTTGCCGTTCCAAAGCATCATTTCTGATAAGTTATCGATATTGGTTCCATACCATATTTCTAAAGAATATAGATTATTTTCACCTGCATTTGCGATTTCTATAACAGGTTCCACACTTGAGTCACAGGCATAAGCAAGTGGCTCCATTATTTTACAAATAGAAGCATCATTGGCTACCAGTTCTTCACATCCTGATGAAAGGAGTAGACTTGGTCTAATGGCTATCAAATTATCCCACATACGGTTATTTTGATCTATGGAGAATCTGCTTAAACATTTATGTTCGCCATTGTTCATAAAATCGTTAGGTTCATAATAATTACCATAGCAGTCCAGATATTCTCCATTCTCTAATTTAGCGCATGTAATTCCTTTAATGGTATTGGGAGGTCGATCACAAATTTGATCCCCATATATATGGCAATCAGTTTCTTGACAATCACCTTGATAGGTATGCTTTAGGCCTAGGTAATGACCTACTTCATGAGTTAGGATATTAGGCCCTCCTTCTGTACTTACATGTTCTGCTTCGATTACGATTCCATCATTAGGTCGGCCATGCGAATCAGGCGGGTATGCATAGGCCCAAGAGCCAGGGTCCCCTAAATAATAAATATTGTCTACAATCCATATATTCAGGTAGTAATTAGCATCCCAGTTACCAGTAAATTCTTTCATATCGAAATCCTGTGTTTGATCTGGGTCTTGATCAATATCAGCGTATACATTTGATTCATATCGTATAATACTATTGGCTGGTAAGCCTTCTATATCTTTTGTTGCTAAGCATAATTCTATGCCGGTATCTAAATTGTTTGTTTCATCTAATTCTCCTGCTAGAGAATTATTAGCGAGTTGAATCCATTCTTGGATGGCTTCATCTGAGACATAGGTACCTTGGTTGTAAGGATTAGTTATTACATGTACTACAACAGATAGTGTAATATCTGTTTGGTAGAATTCTGCAAACTCTATTGCGTTTGCAAGTGGATCATTTGTGATATTAAATGAATTCACATAATCAGTTACGGCTTCGCCACTGACACATTCGTGATCAAAGGCGCATTGTTCGGGTTCTTCACTTTGTGCATGAAGAGGTAATGTAAGTTTAAGTAGGGCAAGCAGAGATAAAAAAATAAATTGTGTTTTTAGATCATTCAATCTTTTAAACATACTTTTCAATTTTTAGGATGAAAGACCTCCCCCATTAATCCTCTGATTTACAGAAGGAAATCTTGAAATAGATTATACTTGGGTGTATAGAAAGGATAAAAAACAAATATATACTGGGTGTAAAATATTCTTAATAGTGACTAATTTTCTTACTTAATATTGCATAGTTCCTTTATAGGATAAATTTGTATGACATAGTAGTGTTTCAGTTCAGTGACTTATGAGCTGAACTACTTATGGCTTCAAAAGTGCTTTGGCTAAGTAAAAATCGTTTATGAAATTTTTAAGAATAAATTTGGGTTTGGTGATCGAGCATTATAAAATATCATAATACATAGCATAAAATACTGTACCATATTAATCGAATAATTCCTTAATTGAATTTCCGTTTAATTTTTTTGCTGCTTATTTATGCCTTGTGTTTTTGAAATTGAATTTTAAAAAAATAACAACAATGCATTTATGACTCATTTCTTTTTAATAACGGCATTAATTAGGTTAAAATAATTTTTTATTGATTTTTTAGGTGGGTCAATTGGAAGCTAAATTGCCAGTGCTTATTGGCTTAGGGATGGGAACGGTATGGGGCGTAAATGGGACAGCTTACGGAACTTAGGTGGACGTAGGCTGGCCCGAAGGGCAGACAAGTACGCCTTAGTGGAGTAGATGGCACATAGCCCCATAATAGTGGACAGCCCGACCGAGTCCTTGATTGATTTGGTGATTTTTGGTTGATTGATTTGCTTTTTTAGAGGGGGGAACAATTGTGGAATACGAGGCGAGGGAAGCCCCAAATAATCATTTATGTATTTTGGCTCATGGATATCACAAGCGAGTGTTTTGGTAAGTTCTTAAAAATAAAAAAGGGAGTAGTATGAAACTACCCCCTTTTAAGCGAGAAAAAACACAAGTGGTCTTAATTAAAGTCCTGTGACTTGATTAAGACGAATAAAAAATAAATTCGTTATTTACCTTTCAGTCGTCATGGTTCGTTCTCGATGAATATGTTTAGGAAAACTAGAACAATAAATTGACGTTTTCTACTTGTAAAAATGCTTCAATTTATTGTTTCAATATTCCTTACTATTTGCTTATCATTAGTCTTTTAGTTAAGGTAGTATTCGTCATGTTAATGCTGACGAAGTACATTCCATCTGGGAAATCTGCAACTGATAGATCATAGGTGTTACTTCCTTCTTGAATATCTATTGCTTGATTTGATACCATTTGCCCTGCTGCATTATAGATTGTCACTTGTGCATCACTATCTACTACTGACGAATTGAATGTGATGAAAGCTTGGTCTTGAGCTGGATTCGGGTAAAGTGTCATATCAAGTATCGGCTCAATGCTGCTATTATTCGGATTTGAATTGGTTTTACCAGATACAAGTGTAATTGTGTAATCCTCTACTTCTCCGTTAGTAATTTCCCCGCATGCTTCTGGCTCGCCATCGCTTATTGTTTGCATAGCGACTCTTAGCGTTGTAGTTGCGTTTGGCAAATTAGCTGGTAGCTGTAATACTTGCCAGTATTCGTTGATAGGATCATCATGGATTAACTCAATTATTAATTCGTTTGCTGTAAAATCACCGTCTTTATTTATATCAATCCATACTTTCCAGTATTGTGCTTCAGTCGTACCACCTGGGTAAAGCGTTAAGTTGTATTCTCCTTCAGACATGAATGATTCATTCGTTTCTCCAAAGTTCAAGTAACCGTTATCATCACCGCTAAAGTTGAACAAGCCACCTAAGTTGAATTTATTGATAAAGGCGTCTCCATTATTTTCTACATTTACGCAGGCACTTGATGCTAGCGCTGCACACATAGGTGTATAAGTTCCTAAGGTAGGTACTGCGGCTAATACACCATTACAGCGACCATACACTTTGATTTCATACTCAGCACATGCATCAGGAAGTACAAAGTTAATTTGGGTATCATCTGATGGAATAGGATCAGACCAGATAGTTGTTCCAACTTCTCTGTAGTAAAGTACATAATCATCATTATTAACTCCTGATACATTTACCCACAATAGCGTTAAGCCAGTAAATGGTGCTACATAGGAAGTTATTTCTGGAGATGTACAGGCATCACTAAATGTTGTAATATTTGCTGTATTAGAGTACTCACTGTCACCTGAAGAACAGACTGCGAACACTTTGCCAGTGTATTGAACTCCTGCATCTAAATCTTCAAATGTGTATGTAGTACCTTGTACTATAACTGTCTCTTCAAAATTACTTGAACCATTTACTAAGACCCCGTATTTCAGTATGTATTCATCTGCACCACTTACGGCGTCCCATGAAGCTATATAATCGTTATCTGCTCCATTGCCATTAGTGTTTAGAGTACTGATTGAGAAGTTTTGAGGAGCATTACATGCAGTAGGCGGTATAACAATTTCCTCTTCTGTTGTGAATACTAAACTAGTCGCCTCTTCGTCTGAAATACATACACTTGAGATTACTACTGTATAGCTGGTGTCATCCGCTAAATTACTGAATATATAAGATGTTTCTAACCCATCTATTATATCAGCATATATTTGTACTCCATTGAACATTAATTGAATATTATAGTTTTCTGCCTCTTCAACCTCACTCCAAGTAATTAGAGCTGATGAACTTGTCACATCACTAAGTATTAAAGTTGGCGCATCACAAGGAGTTGGAGGAGGAGTTCCACCACCGCCTGTGTTGCCACCGCCTGTGTTGCCACCACCTGTGTTGCCACCACCCGTGTTGCCACCACCTGTGTTGCCACCGCCAAGGGTAGTTGCTGATTGAGTTGAGCTGTATTCTCCTGGTCCATTCGCACAATTTGCTCTTACTTGAATATTGTATGTTTCTCCTGATAATAATCCATCTATAGTAGCGTACTCAGTAGATACAGGAGAATTGACTATCCAGTATCCTTGACCTTGCTTTTGATATCTTACGCTATAGTTCCCTATATTATTAGGATCATTCCATGAAACATCAATAAAGTCTGTACCAACATTCCCAATTGTTACTGGAAATGCATCACAAATACCATCCTCACCACAGGTATTGATCGTTATGATATTGCTATAAGAGTGTGCACCATTAGCACAATTGCTTCTCAATCTAACTTCATAATCATCACAAGCAGAAACATTAATATTTTGTGAAATTAAGGCAGCTACTAAATTGCTTGAAGTAGCGACTTGTGTCCAGCCTGCATTAATATTTGAGTAAGTATCTGCTGCTCTAAACTCAACGATATAGTATTCCGCTCCTGAATTAGACCATTCAAGTTCAAATTCTGTTGGGCTTAGTACTTCGTAGTTAATGTTAGAAGGTACTTCACAAACATTATCTGGTGTATTGAATAAAAACGGGCCATTATAAGTACTGGTTGCTCCACTATCACAAAGGACATAAATACTTACATATTGAGTACTATTGGGATTTAGCCCTTCCAGCTCAAAAGAAGAAGTAGTGGAGAATCCTTGATAAATTCCATTTACTATGATGTAGTATTCTGTAACATTACTTAGCCCATTGAATGAGATAGTTGCACCAGTTGGTGTGATGTTATAGAAATCGACTTCCGTTGGAGCCTCACATGCCGGTGTAGTTACTGTTTCAACAGTAGTAAAGTTTACTGGGTTGCCGAAGGCACTTTCATTATTTGTACAATTAGTTGATACCTCAAATACATAGTTTGTACCAGACTCTAAACCAGCAATCGTAACTGATGTTCCAGCAGTCTGTCCAGAAGTTACATTATTAGTACCTTGCTTCCAGTATTTGTAATCGTAAGTGACAGCACCGTTAACGCTATTCCATTGTAGGCTGGCTGTATTTTCTGTTGTATTATATACATTTGTTCCAGTAGGTACTGAGCAATCTGCTATTCCTAAGGTCATAGTAGATAAGGTTTGTGAGAACGTACTTATCACTCCACTACAAACAGCGAATATCTCAATTGTGTAATTAGTATTTGGTGTCAAACCTGTAAATGTATAGGTTTCTTGGTTTGTTGTAATCACATCGACATTTAAATTAGACCCTTCTTTTAAATGAATTTCATAAGACGGGATTTCTGGATTAGGCGTGAACTGAATAGTAAGGGAATTGGTATCATAGTTGGTTACCACAATTTCTGCTGGTGGTTCACAATCGTTAGGGTCATTCACAAAAGAGGTATAACCGAAACTACTATCATTATTTCCACAATGCGTTTGAATTCTTACTTCATAGCTAGAACCAGGATTCAAACCATTTAACACAAATTCCGTATTAGTAGGGCTTCCTTGATACACCCATGCACCGCCATTTTCGCTTGATTCAATTACATAGTATTCTGTTAATGGGCTAGCCGACCAATTTAAAACAGCAGTATTATTTCCTGGTAATTCTGTTACAATATTTGTAGGTGCATTACATTCATAATCATCGTAAGAAGGCTTAAGTCTAATGTTATCTAAGTATAGGTTATTACCATTATCTGTGATATTTACGAAAGTGATGTAGATGACTCCTGATAAATGGCTCAAATTAAGCACTTCAGATCTCCAGTCTTCACAACTACTGGGTTCCCATTCAAAACTTGTATACAAGTCGGTAGTAGACAAATTCTGTTTTTTATCATAAAGAATATGCGTAGGATAACCTCCACATTCTGATCGCACCTCTATTAAAAGACGATCTATCTGGCTTGGGCTATAAGCGCTATAGGCCACATCAAATAAGAGTTCTGGAGATGGAATCGTATTTAGGTCAACTTTGATTGTTAATTCATCTCGTTGGCCTACATTATTATAGCCATAGTTGTGGAGCCTGAATACTTTGTTTCCATTAAGGCTACAAGAATTAATATTAGCGACTTCCCAACCATACATCCCATCAATATTATTAATAAATGCTGCATTAGAGATGGCACCTTCTGTATTTTCATAGAACTCACCAGTCACCATTTCACTATAGAAGATTGTTTTTGTAAGCTCGTCATTAGCATCTGACTGATCATTACTGTTATTAGGCTGCTTTACAATTACTTGAAAATCTTGGTAACCCTCTTCTAATTGGAAGTTTGGAAGGTTAACAATTTCGTCCTCTCCTTGCGTTAAGAAGCCTGTCCATTGGAAAACTTCTAAATCGTAAGGGTTTGTTCCGTAATGGATTTCTAAGCTTACTAACTCATTAGTCCCTACATTAGCTATTCTCACTGATGGATTGAGACTATATGCACAAGCATATTCGATTGGCTCAATTATTTCCATAACTGCTGCATCGTTGGCATATAATGCTTGACATCCAATAGAGTTTAAAATACTTGTTCTGTATAAAGAGAACTTGTCTCTCATACGAGTTTTCTGTCCGTGTGTGAATCTTACTAAGCAATCACGCATTCCATTATCCATGAAGTTATCTGCATAATAATACCCTCCACCACAAGTAAGTAGGTAGTTGCTGTTACTATCTGTGCAATAAATAATTTGGTTATTATTGGGGAATGTATCGCAAACCTGATCACCTTCTGTACTACAGTTCGTCTCTCCACAGCCACCTTGATAAGTGTGGTGTAAACCCAGATAGTGACCTACTTCGTGTGTTAGGACTTTAAAGCCATTTTCGAGTACATTTATTTCTGAGGCTCTAAGTACGATACCATCAATTGGAGAACCATGTGCCTCTGGTGGGTATGCATACCCTTGAGTACCGCAGTTATTTCCATGACAAATATTGTCTACAATCCAAATATTCAGATATTGAGTTGGATCCCAGCCAGGGTAGGTTAATTTCATTTGTTCATCAGCGGTATAATTTAATAGATTAACGGTACTATAAAGAGCTGTTGAATGTCTATTAATACTGCTTACTGATAATCCTTCTGGATTTTTGGTTGCTAAACATAGCTCAATATCAAGGTTCACTCCATATTGAGTATCAAATGTACCAAGTAATGATTCATTTACAGCGTTGATCATGTCTATAACATCTTGATCGCTAACATTAGAATCAACTCCATAAGGGTCTGAGGGGTGATGAAGAATATTCACATGCACAGGTATAGTGATCAAGTCATAACCTGCTGTAGCAAATTGGATCTGATTCGCAATTGTGTCATTCTCTAAATTGTATTTTGGTAATAAGGCATCAATTGCTTCTTGACTTAAGCATTCGAAGATGTTTGCACAAGTGGTGGGCTGTGCTTGAGCAGTATTTGTAATTGTACAGTAAACAATTAAAATAACTGCTGCAAGTACTTTACTCAACTTTTTAAAAGGTAACATACGAAATTTATTTTTTGTTAATAAAAAGACCACTACAATTATTCTCGCAGGGGAAAAACAGTAGTGATTAACTGCACTGTGTTTTCTATAAAAAATGGGTGGATTAAAATGTCTTAATTTAATTGCATTATGGTGACGAATTACACTTTCATATACTCTAATTCTATGCCAAGCAAACACTGTCAAATAAAAAAAATTCGTTAACAATTGATAAGCAATGATATACATTGCAACAAATTACTTTAATTTAAATTCGTCATTAAAACACTTAAAAACGCCAGTACTAATTAATAGAATTTCATATTATTTTAGGCCAATTCAAGAAATTGCGGAACTTCATTGTTATGAGACTTTATTTCCAAAAGCGAATCCATTTAAAACAGTGTTAATATGCGCCTATAGTTAAACTGAATATTTATATCCCAATACCAATAGTAAAACGATTAGAAGAATTATCAATTAAAGAGTGGCACAATTGATAAAATCCAGCAAATTTGATTGTGATTTTGCTAATTAAAAAAAGGGGATTAATTAAGAAATTTGGAAAGGGTCTTGCTCTGTATGCAAGAATACTTCCAGTGGAGCAATTTTGAGGAGAAAAGATCAAATGAGTTATGAATTAGCAATTAAGGACGATATTTAGCTAAAAAAACATCTTAGGAACGTTTAAAAAATAATTTCCACATTTAGCAACTAATCTTTTGTACCAATACTTCGTTGAAAAGCCTTGCCGATGCGCTGCATCGCCTGCATTTTTCGCCTTGTCTTGATACAAAATATTTAGCTGCAAATGCCAATCTTATTTTTTAAACGTTCCTTAAGTAGCTAACATTAATTATTTCGGCAATTCTGCTGGCTTCTTTTTTGCTTATACTTCGTTGCTTTTCTTAGCAATAGCCCTGCTATTACTGGCGAAAAGCGCCTTGTCTAAGCTAAAAATAAGCTCATCAATAATACCGAAATAATTACTATCAACTACTTAAATACGGTGAATAAAATCTTTAAAAAATTAAATAAAAAACGACCGCTAAGTTCATCTATCAATCCGACAATTTATTCCTTATGATAACATCTTGAACAATTTGCTGAAGTTTGTGGCGTTATGGAGCTGTCCTGTAAGAAATTGACTGTTTGGTTCAAATCATTAGTCCTTGAACCACTATTTTTTCATTCAGTTGACAAAATATCAATCATTTTCTAAAAAAATTCACTTCTACTGCAACCTTTTGTACTAAATCACTATCTTTATTAACAGAATCAAGAATTTATGAGACTATTCAAGTCAGATAGCCCAGATAAAAAGTTAATCAAGGGCTGTATTAAAGGTGATACCAAATGTTACGAGCAATTATATACAAGGTTCGCTCCAAAAATGTTTGGTATTTGTCTTAGATATAGCAAAGATTATCATACAGCTGAAGATATACTTCAGGAGGGCTTTATAAAAGTATATAAGAATCTTGCAAAATTTAGGTTTGAAGGTTCCTTTGAAGGATGGGTAAGACGAATATTCGTCAATACTGCTATTGAACACTTTCGTAAAAGTGTCAATCTCTACCCTATTGGGGAATTTGCCAATAGTCCTGACGAGCGAGTAGATGACTTAACAGTTGAAAAATTAGCTGTTGAGGATATACTTAAAATGGTACAAAGTTTGTCACCAGGTTATCGTACAGTTTTTAATTTGTACGTTATAGAGGGTTATCCGCATAAGGATATTGCCAAAATGCTTGGCATATCAGAGGGAACCTCTAAATCGCAATTAGCAAGAGCTCGCTATTTGCTCCAGAAAAAAATCACCAATGTCGAGAAGTATAACGACAATATCCTAAAAAAGTATCTCGAAGAAGCCTGTGTATAATGGGAATAACATAGACGATCAGTTCAAAAAGAAATTTGACAGCTTCACTCCTGCTCCATCAGCAGAGGTATGGGAGAAGGTGCGCTCCCAAATTCCTGCACCAGCCCCAACTCCATTTTTCAAATTACCTATATTTTGGGGTTTTTCTTCGGCTGCTATTTTATTGTTAGCTGGTTTAACATATTTCTTCCAAAATTATGAGCTACAGATAGTAGCTAAAGATGCTAGTTCTCTTACAGCATTGAGCAATTCTCAAGAAAATACAAACAAGGACGCAACTACACTAGCTTATCAATCAACAGCAAAGGAGGCGCTTGTTAATAATGAGTCAGAAGTTGTTCAAAATCAAATAAAAGATTATAGCAATTCGGCTAAGCAGGCTGTCATTGCTTCCTCCACTCAAAAAGCTGATCATTCTGTTTTAAAGGAATCAGCTGATGCTCCTTCTCAGGGAACGCTTGCTTCTATCCACTCATACTATAATGAGACAGCTGGTGGGCTTCAGCGTCCTATCCACACTTCAAGCAATGCTTCTAAAGACAATGCTCATGAAATTTGGGCATCTTCTAATACCAATGCTACTCCTACTTCAAAAAATAATGGAGAAATCATATTGGCCAATCAGGCAACTATCAATCCTTTGAGCTTATTAAAATCTGGAACTATTGCTAAAATACAGCTGGATAATGATATTCCATTACCTACAGATGTACCAGTTAAGCACAAAGATGCTTTTAATAGCGTTAAAGGGCTTCATTTTGGATTGGCTTATGCTGTGAATAATACGTGGCTATTAAATAAAAAAATCACTAATCAAACAGCAGCCGGTGATATCAATTATCGTTTAGATTTTGGTCCTGCTTTTGGTTTTACCTTAGGTTATGATTTTTCTCCAAAGTGGGGTGTTCAATTAGACTGGATTGTTAATTCTCATCAGGGTCAAAAATTTGCGAATGAATATGGTAATCAGATTGCTTTAAAAGAAAACAACTTAAAGTATACCCATATTCCTCTTTTGCTGAAGTATAAGCAATGTCAACGTTCTAAACTAACACGTAATATCTTCGCATTAAATTACGTATTTGGTATACAGTATAGCCGATTGAAGGCTGCTGAGATCAATCTTGATTATGGTTTTGCAGAAGATTTGCTACAAAAACATGAGTGGGGTTTAGTGTTGGGTTTAGACTATGATCTCTATATCCATAAGAACTTTATCATTAATGTTGGTACTCGCTCCAGTTTAGAATTGGGTGATAATCCTTCTACTTTCTTTAGTGAGGAGCGTGCTCGAAACTTCTTATTGGGCGTACATGCTGGTTTGAAGTATAAGTTCAGACAGTAGTCACTAGGAACTATTATCGTTTTTATTTAGTTACTTAACTATCATCTTACCTACTTTTCTATTTTCCATAAGATTTGATAAGCTTCATTTTCACTTATACTGCTTGATCTTTACGAGAGGCTTTTATTAGCCATAGCTCGGCTATTGGTTCAATTTATTAGTTCTTGACAGTCCAAGTTTTGTCTTTTTACGATTCTACTTCGTTATTTTTTCGTTCCGTAGCTCTG
>JAHDDN010000073.1 GCA_020629335.1 Chitinophagales bacterium
TTCAGTATTTTACTTCACCATTTTTTGAGTGTATGTTTGATTGTCTTTTAAGAATTGGATGCTGTACATACCTGCGGCCCAATCTTGTGTATTGATTTGGATAGAAGTGTTGGGCGAATCATTGCTGTAAACTTTTTGGCCGATAGCGTTAAAGATTTCTATTTGATCAAAATACTTGCTTGATTGAATATTTAATTGATCGGTCATTGGGTTTGGCCATAATTCGAGATCGTTGATTAGGTTTTCTATATCTACGCCAAAACCGATGACTTCTACGCTTGCATCATCTTGGCAACCATTCGGTGCCGTTACGGTGACAGTATAAACGCCTGCGCCTATATTAGTTAAAATTGGCCCCGCTTCAGGATACCCATCCCATACGAAAGTATAGTCGGATGGGTTGCCAAATACTTCTATAGTAACACTGCCATTAGAGCCTGTTTCTGTAGGTTCAAGAGATGGTGTATTGGAAGTATTGGTAATGATTGGGTCTGGCGCTGCTACTGAAGCATTGGTAGTTGTATTACAACCATCAACATTAGAAATGGCTATATTGTAATTGCCTGAAGGAACATTTTCGGCTTCTGTTCCTGTGGCTGTTAATCCTCCCCAGTCAATATTAAAATCTTGTGAACCGCCCGAAGTGATATTCAAATTAATTGCTCCTTCTCCTTCAGTGCAACCCACAATAGTAGTGGCTGAAGCGGTCATTTCACAAGCAACAGTAATGCTTATAGAAACATCACAGCCATTGGCATCAATAATAGTGACATCATAAGTGCCTGGCCCTACATTATCTACTACATTATCGTTTTCCATAGGGAAGTCTGCCCATGCATAATTGAATGGACCAGCGCCACTTACTGCATCAATGATTAATGAACCATTATTGCCATCTGTCGCATTGGTCGAACTACCAGAGGCTGCTAAAGCTTGCGGTTCTGTGATTTCAAAATCGTATTCTTTATCGCAGCTTCCGTCTGTTATAAAAACAGAATAAATGCCTGGACCTAAATTATTTAATTCAGTGGCACTGCTTCCATCAGCCCAACTGATATCATAATCTCCTGGCGGTGTAATGTCTAAAATGATACTTCCATTATTGTCTCCATTACAACTGATATCATTGACTTCATTATCTACAGCAAATGCACAGAAGAAAGTTGGGTCATAAGGCGTACCATCATAGAAGTAATCGTGAGTAGCAGCCATAAATTCATTTCGTTTTCCTTCTTCTAACATTTCTAAGCCTACTGCTAAGTAGACTAACTTATAATCATCTGTTTCGGATCTTACACCTGCTGCACCATCGCTAACACCTTCGTAATTAAAGACTGCACTACCATCTCCTAAAGGAGATACAATATCTGGATAAAAGAAGGTACCATAGGTTAATTCTAATTCACTATCTTCAATTTCACCATATACTGCATCAGCACTATTTGTTTCTAAAGTACTATTACTCATTGTGCCATTAGCTACATAAGAAGCCTGCATATAATTTTCAAAGAATGCTTCTACTGCTGGTGTGGCATTTCCTAATTCTGAAATTTCATAGGCAATGTCTTGGCCTGCGATTAACATATTTCCACCATTATCTAAGAACTCTTCAAAAGCGGCCACTTTTGCATCGGTCAAAGATGGTAGTGTCCAGCCCACATTGAAGTATATATTTTTCACATTGAATAAAGCTCCTTGTTCCATTCCTCTAAGGAAAGTAAAATGGTCTGTTGCTGCATGATAGACATTGCTGGCATCTGCCAAGCCTTCTAAATAATATTCCTCCCAAGCATCTATGGGTTGGAAATAATTGGGATCGCTCCATGCTTCTGTATTGGTGATCACCAAATCCCACACATTAGATATGACACTATAGCCAACCCCTTGTGTCGTTCCTCCGCTAGTTACACTGACTCTATAATTTCCAATAGCGGAAACCCCGCCTGAGCCAACAATTAAATTAATATCTGCTTCTGTATTAGCTTCCAACTCTACGGTAAGATTATTTTCAGAAGATTGCCCACTTACTTCAATTTCTGCATCCCAATCTAAAGGCTGTTCATGTTCTAACTCAATGGTAAAGCTTTCTGCTTGATCACCTGTTACAAGAGTACCTAAAAATACGGCGTCACCATCAGAACCATCTTCAAAATTAGTAGTTGATGGTACATGTTCCCACTTTGGATCAATAGAGGAGCCTGAGTTAATGACTGCCTTCGTATCTTCTTCTTGTAGCCAAGCGATAACATAGACTTCATCAGCCTCCCATTCGCTATCGAGATCGTAGTCAAAAGAGTATTCTTCTGTATTACCTACTATAGGCAAACTGATGACTTGTCCATCTGTTGTATTTAAGCTTTGACGGAATACATTCGGGAAATCAGTTTCTCCATTATTGCCAGGCATCATATCATAGTTAATCATTCGCTCCACTACTGCTGTTCTCAATACCGCATTATCCAAACCACTATCTAAAGCAGAATATATCTGAATGGTGGCTGTTCGACTACCATCTCCATTATCTTCTTCTGATATATTTACTCTTAAAGGACTAGTATAAGCTTGAGCTGCGTCCAGTTCAAATTGACTGGCATTTTGAGGACCACCAATATCATTACCATTCATCATCATGGCAGGTAAATCACCTACAGAATAATAATCAACTTTCTCTTGTACTTCTGAAGCATTAAATGCATTCATTGGGTCAATGCCGGGCCAAGCAGTGTGATAAGAAATATGATGAATATTACCTTGATTATTCTCTAATATTTCGTCATGAAAATCTGCATTATAAATACCACAAAAGCCGCAAGAGGCTTGTGTAAAATGTTCGTATAACACAAACTGACGGGCACCATTTTGAGCTTGCGCACTTAATATTATAGATGTTAATGCTATTAAAAGTATAAATGTTTTTTTCATTAGAGTGGTCTTTAATAAGCTGTATTGCACAGTTTTTAAATTAGGGAAGCAATATACACTTTTTAGTTATTATCTAGGTGTATTCAAATTTACGTTTTTGATTGATTTTTTGATGGGCAATAAAAAAAGCGATGAACTTTTATCAAGTCCATCGCTTTCACATTGCTAATCTACTGCTAAAATAACAGCCTATTTTTTAACTACTTTAGTAGTATACTGATTTGTGTTATTAGTAAATACAATTGTATAAAGGCCCGCTGACCATTCTTGCGTATTGATTTCTGTATTATTCGCAGGAGTTTCTAAAGAAAATACTTGCTGACCTAATGCATTGAATACTTGCATTCTCTCAACACTTTGTTCCATTTGAATAAATAGTTGATCATTCATTGGATTTGGCCACATAGCAAAAGAACCTACTGTTAAGTCTTGCACATCTACAGCTGCGCCAGTTACTTCAACAGTGATTGTTTCTGAACAATCATCCGCATCTGTTACTGTCACCTCATATTCACCAGCACCAACACCTTCCAAACTAGGACCTGTAACATCAGAATCTGCCCAATCAAAAGTATAATCACTAGCATCTCCCTCAACTTCAATTGTAATACTGCCATCTGAACCATCGGTTGACTCTACAACATCAGTTCCTGTAACAATAGGCTCACCGCATTCTACTGTACTTCCATAGAAGTAATCATAAGTAGTTGTCATTAACTCTGTTCTTACATCTTCTTGCATCATTTCAAGACCAATACAAACATAAACCATTTTGTAATCATCTGTTTCAGCTCTTACACCAGCAGCACCTGAAGAATTGCCGTCATAAGTAAAGATGCCTGAAGCACCATTTAATGGAGTTACCACATCAGGATAGTAATAAGTACCATAAGTGTCTATGATCTCTGACTCTCCTAAATCACCATAGATTTCATCATCTTCATTAGCTGCTAATATTACATTTTCTACTCCACCATCACTTACATAAGCTGCATGCATATAGTTCTCAAAGAAAGATTGTGTTGCAGGAGTAAAATATGTTGATTCAGATGCTTCCCAAGCAATATCTTGACCTGCAACTAACATATTACCACCATTATCTAAGAATGCTTCAAATGCAGCTACCTTATCATCAGTTAAAGAAGGGAAAGACCAACCTACATTGAAGTAGATATTGTTTACTGCTCCTAATGCCCCAGCGTTCATACCTCTGATGAAAGTGAAATGATCAGTGGCAGCATGAGTGGTACTTCCAGCCTCTTCTAAACCATCCATATAGTAGCCTGCCCAAGCATCGATTGGTTCTCCATAAGCAGGATCACCCCAACCTTCCGTATTCGTGATTACCATATCTGTAACATTAGAGATTACACTATATGCAGCTCCTTGAGTTGCTTCTTCAGTACTAACAGTTACGGTATAACTACCCACAGCTGGCGTATCATCAGAAGAAACTAATAAATTGATATCAAATGAAGAATCAGCCGCTAATTCAATTTCCAAAGACTGGCCAATTTCACCATCTACTTCGATTTCTGCATCCCAAGAACCTGGCTGGTCTAAAACTAGCTCAATTTGGTAAGTCTCAACCGTAGAGCCTGTTACTAAAGAACCCAAGAAAGTAGCATCTCCAGCAGAAGCGTCTGCAAAATTATCCACTGAAGGAAGGTGTTCCCATCCAGCATCACGAGAAGAACCAGAGTTGATAACTGACTTATCAGAATCATTTTGTACCCATGCAATCACATAGATTTCATCTGCTTCCCATGTATCATCTAAGGTATAAGTAAACTCAAAGCTCGCCATTTCTCCTACAGCTGCCATATCAAATGTCTCGCCTTCCATGCCATTTAAACTTTGACGGAATACATTCGGAAAATCAGTTTCACCATTATTGCCTGGTGGAGTTGCGTAATCAATATTTGCTTCTACTACTGCTGTTCTTAAGATAGCCGAAGATACACCTGGCTCTAAAACAGACTCAATATCAATCATTACTGTACGAGTACCGTCACCATTATCTTCTTCGCCAACATTAACACGAATGGCACTTGTCAATGCTTGCGCAGCATCTACTCCTGCTTGAGTAGCACTACCTGGGCCACCAATGCCAGTACCGTTTAAGTACATATCTGGCACACCAGAAACAGTATAATAATCTACCCTTGTTTGTACTTCTTCCATATTAGCGGCATTCATAGGATCCACCCCTGGCCATGAAGTATGGTAAGCTACATGATGTATATTACCAGGATTATCAGCCATCACCCCATCTTGAAAAACTGGGTTTTGAACTGCACATGGCCCACAGGAAGCCTGTGTAAAGTGTTCAAAGAATACAAACTGACGTGCGCCTTCTTGTGCTATTCCTGCTATACTTAAGCTTGTCATAGCAATAAATAGTATAAATATTTTTTTCATCTAATGTTTTTTTATTGAAATAATGCTAAATCCTACCAAATTTAATAAAGTTATCACTAAAAAACGACTATAGGCAACCACAAAATAAAGCTTATCGTTATAGAGATGACAAGCTTTAAAAGGCATGGGAAAGCTATGTATTCCCCCTACATCTTATGCCGTTTTTGTCAATCCCATTACAATAATAAGCCCTATAGTATTACGTTTTAACATGAATTTGCCCTATCTTAGCAAAGTATTTTTATTTCTCGCTTATACACGAAAAAATAATAATTTAACATGAAAAAATCTTTACAATTTCTAATGATAGCTCTTATGGTAAGCTTCATTGGAATACAAGCTGACGCCCAATTACCAGACGGTTCTGATGTGCCTTTATGGACAGGTACTGATATCAACGGCAACGAACACTCAATTGCAGATTACCTAGAAGATGGTAAAACTGTCTTTATTGATGTTTCTGCTACATGGTGTGGCCCATGTTGGGGTTTTCACACTGCTGGTACTTTAGAAGCTGTTTATGAAGAATTAGGCCCAGATGGTACTGACCAAGCTATGGTTTTCTTCATCGAAGGCGATGACTCTACCACTCAGGCTGACTTAGAAGGTACTGGTGGTAATACTCAAGGAGACTGGGTGACTGGTGTTGAGTACCCAATCATTGATGATGGGGCTGTTGCTAACCAATTAGGTATTAGCTACTACCCTACTATCTATGCTGTTTGTCCTTCAGGTAAACTAATCGAAATCGGACAAGCAGATGTTTCTGCATTCATCGAGTTTGCTGAAGGTTGTCCTCAAGCAGGTGGTATGAATAATGCTGCCGTTTCTGCTGAGAGCTTCTTAATCTCTCCAGATGAGTCTGCTGTAATTTGTGGTGAATTTGAGCCTTCTTTATTCTTACACAACTTAGGGGAAGAAGATTTAACTTCTGCTACATTAGAACTAATCGTTGATGGTTCTGTTGAACAAACTATGATGTGGGAAGGTGACTTATCTCCTTTAGATTCTGAATTAGTATACTTTGATCCTATTTCTGTATCTGGTGATAATGCAGATGTAGAAGTAATTGTATCTTCTCCTAATGGTGAGGAAGATGAAAATGCTGACGATAACACAGCAACAATCGAAATCAATGCGCCTAAGTCTTCTACGGATGACTTTACTTTAACTATCCAAAATGACCAATATGGTTACGAAATCTACTGGGCATTCTTAGATGAGTCTGGTGATATCATCGCTGAAGGTGGTAATACTGCTGTTGGTTTAGATGGTGGCGGACTTCAAGCTCAAGATCCAGGTGGTTACGGCGCTAACGAATTAGTAGTTGAAGAAGTAACTTTAGATCCTTTAGGTTGCTACGAATTCGTAATCGTTGATGATTGGGGTGATGGTATCTATGCTCCAGGCTACTTCACATTAGAAGATGCTGATGGTAATGTAATGGCTTCTGCTGCTGATGGCTCTTTCAGCGGTGTTTCTATGATGGCTCAGTTTGAAAGAACTGATGGTGCAAGTGCTCCAGCTCCTAATGCTGACTTCTCTGTAGAATTAGATGGTAACCAAGTATTAGTAACAGATAACTCTGATAATGCTTCTACTTACTCTTGGGACTTCGGTGATGGTTCTGATCCAGTAACTGGCGCTACTCCTGATGCTCACGAGTACACTGAAAATGGTGATTATACGATTACTTTAACTATTACTAATGCAGATGGTGTTGAAGATACTTTCGAGCAAACAGTAACTGTAAGTGGTGTTTCTATCAACAATATCGCTGGTTTAACAGCTGTTGAAGTATATCCTAACCCAGCAAGCGACGAGTTAAACGTAGCTTTCCAATTAACTGAAACGACTAACATGACAATCGAATTAACGAATGTTGTTGGTCAAACAGTTAAAGCAGTTAGCACGCAAAACTTCGGTGCTGGTAATACAAACGTTTCTATCGACTTAAATGACCTTTCTAATGGTCTTTACTTCGTAACTTTCAGAAGCGAAAATGGTATCTCTAACCAGAAATTCATGGTTAGCAAATAATCATTGCAAATAATTAAAAGAAAAGCGGCTGTCTCACTGAGGCAGCCGCTTTTTTTGTTTTCATTCAATCTTGTAAATAAGCTACCTAATATTTTTTTATCAATATTTAGGGGCTTACCATGCGCTCGTAAATACAAAGTACGCAGCAAATCCCGTTCATCATTACGCATTTATCATTAATCATTCGCCGAAGGCGCACGGTCGGGCTGTACGCTATTATGTGGCTATGCTACTCCTACTACGCTAAGGCACCTTAGTCTGCCCTGCGGGCCAGCCGTCAGTTGCCTAAGCTCCGTAAGTCGCAGCATGGCCGCCACATACCGCTTCCATCCCTAAGCCAATTCTTGGGAAATTAGTATAATAGTTAATTAGTTGAATAGTATAGTAAGTAAATTGGTTAAATAGTCGATTAGTATATTAGTTAAATAGTAAATTTGTTGATTTGTTGAATAGTAATGGTTAACCAATACACCAATTAACCAATCAACTAATACACTAATTAACCAATCAACTAATACACCAATTAACCAACAAAAAAAGGGCACTCATTCCTAATGAACAAGTGCCCTTTTTACGTTTTAATAAAAGCCTTGAAGGCTTATATCTATTTTAGTTTACTTTAGAAAAAGTCTTAGTAATCACCCAATCTTCATCTTCTGAGATGATTCTTACGAAGTAAAGTCCTTCATTCAAATTACTTAGATCTAAGGTATTAATAGTAGACTCTACTAATTTTGAAGCTACTTGCTTTCCTACCGCATCATAGATTTCTATGTTTCCTGCACCAATATTATCAGTGATCTCAACATTTAAATCGCTAATAGCTGGATTAGGATAAACTAAGATGTTTTGAGCAGGATCAATATCTTCAATATCAGTTTGTACATTATTAATTTCTTCCTCTGTTAAATCTCCGCTAAATACTACATCATAAGAAGTATCAGCGCTTTGAGCAACATCCCAAATTTGAAGTGTGACAGAACCATTCCCTGGTAAGAGACTACTATTGAATTGTACTTTGAATTCCCCTTCAGCTCCGATAGCTAGTTCAGATTCCGCTCCTTCTGTCTGACCAATCGGCCAGCAAAGATTGAAATCACAAATTTGGTAAGTCCAATCTTCTGAGATAGTTTCATCTAAAACTTGCCAATTGATTGAAATAGCTTTATTAGAAGTATTAGTTACTTTTATCTTAGCATTATACCAACCATTGTTGGGATTTAAAGTTCCCTCAACATAAGGGCTAGCATCTGCTACTTCTGTATCTACGGTGAAGGTTTGCGCCATTGCAACTCCTCCAAATATTAGAAATGCCAACGCAAATAAGTAAAATTTTTTCATGGATCTTATATTTTGAGTTATTATTTATTCTTCGATTATTGTACCAAAGTCCATAATTATGACCTGATAGCCGTTCTAGTGTTTAAAGTTAAGGTGAATTTAGGAGAAATGAAAGTTATCAAAGGTTAATTGATTGTCTTTTTTATTACAAAAGTGTCCATGATTAGCTTCTTTGACTGTCTGTAAATTAGTTTTCCAATTGACGCTACCTAATATGATTATTTATCGTTTTATAAAGAAATCATTGATTTTGAGCTATAGACGCCTTACATTCGCTGAATTATTAGCGTACTGAAGTCAAATTGCCCCTTTTTAATACTTATCTGAGTTCTATTCAGGATTTGGAACTTTATTTGTGGCGTTTTCCAGTTGAACTATGAACTGATAAACTGGTAAACCAAATTAACTGTTAGATAGAAAATTCTGGTTAATCAGTTTTTCAGTTAAAAAGTTAATCGGTTAAATCTGGCTTAGGGATGGTAGCGGTATGTGGCGGCCATGTGATGACTTACGTAACTTAGCTGGACGCAGGCTGCGCCGAAGGCCAGACAAGTACAGCTTAGTGAAGTAGGCAGCGCATAGCCACATAATAGCGGACAGCCCGACCCTTCCTTATTTTTTCATCGGAGGGCGCACACATAGGAACGCCCCTACAGTCCGATGAAAAAATAAGGAAGGGGAAGCCCCAAACAGTTAAAACAATTATAAAACTACCCACCATATTAGGCAAGGCTTATGATTTGAATGAATCAGGAACCCTTGAATAAAACTTTTTACTCTTAAAATAAATTTAGATTATGAAAAGAATGATTTTACCATTGATGCTGTTATTTGCTGCCAATTTATATGGGCAGGAAAGGATGGTTTTAGTGGAGCATTTTACGAATGCTTCCTGTAATTTGTGTGGTCTATATGATCCTAATGTGCCAGAAGAATTGGCGGCTAACAGTGAGATTGCGATAGGTTTGCAATACCATATTCCGACTTCTGGAGATGATCCATTAGCGGATTTGAATCCAGATTTGATGAATGCAAGGAAGGATTTTTATGAGATTAGTACTCCGCCTAATTCCGTTTTGGATGGCAATTATTTTCAAGGAGGTCCTCCAGGTTCTGCATTTAATGGGAACCCTGGTTGGGGTACAGATACCTTAGTTGCACGTTCGATGATGACGCCTGGTGCGACGATTGATTTGACGGCTAATTTAGATCCTTCTTTTAGTACTTTAAGTGTAGATGTAAGTGCGACAGCGATCCAAGAGATTGTGAATGCGACTTTACATATTGCAGTGATTGAGAAGGTGATTAATTTCGATGAGGCGCCTGGTACTAATGGCATTACTTCATTTAGTAATGTAGTGAAGCAGTTTTTGCCTTCTAATGAGGGTACTGCGGTTACTGCTTTGATTGCTGGTCAATCTACTTCTGCTCAGGCAACTTGGGCGATAGCTGATTTGTATGATATTTCTAATTTGGCTGTAGTGGCTTTTATTCAGGATAATGATACGAAAGAAGTTTATCAAGCTGCCATGGTTGAGCCTCAGACAGAATCACTTTCTATCAATGCTAATATCATTGATATTGAGGGTATTCCTGATGGCGTTTGTAGTACTCAATTAACTCCTGTAGTGGTGGTTAGAAATGATGGCCAAGATAATATCAATTCGTTTTTGATTCAGTACAGCATTAATGGTGGAACGATATATTCGTTTAACTGGACAGGTTCCATTCCTCCTTTAGAGCAATTGGAGATTTCTGTTCCAACTATCAACTTTACAGAGAGTGATACTTATGAGTTAGTGGTTGAAGTACTTGGGGTCAATGATGGAGCGGACGCTTTACCTGAGAATAACATTTATACTTACAACTTCACTGCTGCTCCTTTAACGGAAGATCAGCTTACTTTAGAAATTTTTACGGATGGTTTTGCTTGTGAAAACTACTGGGAAATTTTAGATGGCAATAATGCCATCATTGCTTCTGGAGGAAATCCTGTTGCTACGGCTGGGGAGAATGGTGTGTCTTTAGGTAGCAATGGTTTATGTGAGGATGATGGCATTTCTTATGATAGTGATTCTCTTTATACACAAACAATAGATATTAGTGAATTAGGTTGTTATACTTTCAGAATCATTGATGATGCTGGTGATGGTATGTGTTGTACTTATGGTGATGGTTATTATAAATTAATAGGTTCTACTGGAGCTATTTTATTTGAGGGTAGTGAGTTTGAGGAAGAAAAAGTCCATTTCTTTGAGGTTAAAGATAGCGTTATGGTTGCTAATGAGGCGTTAACATTGAATAATAGCACATCGATCATTATTTACCCGAATCCTGCTAATCAACAAGTGAATGTTCAACTTCAGGAGGTATATGAGCATGTACAAATCAGCTTATTTGATATGAAAGGTCAATTAGTACAAAGTACGAATGTTCGCAATATCAATGAGTACAGTTTTGACATCACTGACCTTTATACAGGCCAATACTTACTGATTGTTAATGATTTAGAGAATAATGTAAGAATAGGAAAAGAAAAATTAATGGTTCTAAACTAAGTATTTAGGGCATTTTCACACACATAAAACAGCAAACAATATATAATAATATATTTGGTATAAAAGTGGCATAAAATTCGCTGCTAAATAGGCGGTATTAAATAATAATTAAGTCTTTCCCCAATAAATTATTAGTCAAGTGAAGTTAACACCCAATTTATTGAAAAACTTCTCTTGTTTATTGTTTGCTGTTTTCTTTTTGCAAACAGCGCAAGGACAAGTTAGTAAGAATATATTAGTAGAAGAGATCACGAATGCTAATTGTGGCCTTTGTCCAGGTGCATTTGTGATGCATGATAGCTTATTTGCTCATTATGATAATTTAATTAGTGTTCGCATACACACTGATGATAATTTAGCTATTGGTGCGAGTGAAGATATTGCTGCAGAATATACTGGTGGTGGTGCACCAGCCTTCCTTTTAGATAGAACAAAACCTTCCAATTATCAATTCATGGCCTTGGGTTTAGATTATCCTGTATTAGAGGAGGCTGTGATTGAAAGACTACAGGCATCAGCAGAAGCAAGTGTTACTATTGAAAATGTTCAATATGATGAAACGGCTCATAGTATTAGTTTGAGTATCAGAAGTACTTTTTATGCTAATTTTAATGATGAGCTTCGTACTAATATCTATATAGTAGAAAATGATATTGTAGGAGAAGGCATTGGTTATGATCAAGTTAATTACTACGATATATTAGAAGAGGAAGAACACCCATATGCTGGTTTGGGTAATCCAATGAATAATTACCAACATAATTACGTACTTAGAACAGCTATTGGCGGGGCATGGGGAATGCCTGAAAGTATTAGTTCACCTGTTATAAACGGGCAAACGGTCACCAATACTTATGAAATTAGCCTAGATCCATCTTGGAAGATGGAAGACCTCAGCTTGATTGGAATGGTTCAGAAATACCATGAATCTGATACGCTTAGAGAGATACTGAATTCGGAAATCACTTCTCTAACTGAAGCATTGGCCCCCAACTTTCCAATAGTAATAGATGATCCAATTACTGTTAGTACAGAGCTGAATCAAGCTCCTTCTGCATTTGCAACGAGCGTTTATCCTAATCCTATCATAGATCAGATGCACTTACAGCTTAGTGTGCCTAACAATGGACTCGTTCAAATGAGTATCTATGATCATAGTGGAAGTGTGGTATATCAAGCTAAGCAGCAAGTCAACACTTTAAAATCTATTATCAATACAGATTTAGCTCATCTAAATAATGGGCTTTATATCCTACAAGTCCAATATCAAGGGCAAACACTTAACCATAAGATACAACTATTGAGGTAAGGTGCTACTTGAACTTATAAGCTTCCTTCATCAGCGAAGCTATAATAGCCCCCATCTGTCACTATCAGATGGTCGAGGGTACTAACTTCCATCAATTTTCCAGCTTCTACTACTTTTTTGGTCAGATTCAAATCTGCTTGGGAGGGTTTTAGATTGCCGGAAGGGTGATTGTGAATTAGTATTATCGCTGAAGAGAGTAGTTCCATAGCTTTCTTAAAAATGATTTTGACATCTGCTATCGTACCTGCTACTCCTCCAATACTAATCCGTTCCTTTGCGATAATCTTATTAGAACGATTCAAGTAAAGCACCCAAAATTCTTCGTGTGGTAAATCTCCTAATATGGGGTGAAAGATTACAAAAGCATCTCTACTGCTTTTAATCTGCTGTTTTTCTTTAATAACGGCAAGTTGCCTTCTTCTTCCCAACTCCAAGGCTGCCACGAGTCCTATCGCTTTTACGCTCCCAATTCCTTTAAATTTCTTGAAATCTGCTATACTTTTTTTGTATAACTCGTTCAGATCATTTTCATAGGTACTTAGAATGCGCTTGGCTAAATCGAGGGCATTTTCCTCTTTGGAGCCTGAACCAATTAATATCGCCAATAATTCTGCTTCTGTGAGGGCGTTTTTGCCTTTTTGCAATAACTTCTCTCTTGGACGATCTTCATCTGCTAGTTGACTCATTCCCAAGTGTTGGGAGTACTTTTTTTCTGGTATCATAATAATTCAAATTTTTGATAACGATTCTTCAATCAAATGACTTTGTTTACTATTATGAGTCCAGACTTGGGTAAATGGCATAAAAAAAGCACGCTTATTTTTCAATAAGCGTGCTTTTTTATTTTTTGTATCCTTAGAAAGGTCTAAAACCTATGACTTAAAGGCTATTAACAAATTTTGTTAATTTAGATTTTAAGTTAGAAGCTTTCTTTCTGTGTATGATATTTCTTTTCGCCAATCTATCAATTAGAGATTTCACTTTGGGCAACTGACTTTCACCATCAGATTTGTTGGTAACTGCTCTTAAGTCTCGTATTGCATTACGAGTGGTTTTTGCGAAGTATTTATTATGTACTCTACGCTTTTCTTGCTGACGAATTCTTTTCTTTGCTGACTTGTGATGTGCCATTTAATAAATATTTTCCTATAGAATTTTTAAATTGAAGTGCAAATATAGTGCTTTTAAATAGTTTATCCCAACTTATTTACATGATTAAGCGATAATTCCATCAAATTACGCATTAAATAGGGTTGAAGTAGCGATAAAATAAAAGGTGACAACATAGAATCTATTACAAAATAGACCTAAGTGTCACCTTTCCCCCGTAAACTAAAACTTTTATTTTATCAAAGTTACTAAATCATACGCAATATAAAAACACATTGTCATATAATTTTAAGTTTTTTTCTAAACGAATAAACTCGTCATAACATTGTACTAAACCGAGTCTATTGGTATAAATTCATCCAAGGCGTCCCAAAGTTTGCTCAATGGCATTCCCATCACATTAAAATAACAGCCATTAATCTTCTCTATTCCAACCATTCCAATCCATTCTTGTATAGCATATCCTCCAGCCTTATCATAAGGAGCATATTCTTCTACATAGTATCGAATCATCTCATCCGTTAATGCTTTCAAATAGACTTCTGTCACATCAAAAAAACGATGTTCTTTTTCTCTGGTCTTCAAACAAACTCCAGTAATAACCGTATGAGCCTTACCTGACAACCTTCTCAATAAGCGGATCGCGTGCTCTTCATCTTTGGGTTTTCCAAATATATCGCCATCTAAATTAACTATCGTATCTGCTCCAATGACAATGGAGTCATGTTTTAAGTCATCAGAAACCGCCTTAGCCTTAATACCTGCTAAATAAACAGGCACTTCTTCCACACTTAAGGAGGCGGAATAAGCTTCTTCGACATCTTGTGTTTTGACTGAGAAATTATACCCGACTTGACTTAATAACTCCTGCCGTCGAGGAGATTTAGAAGCCAAAATTAAGGGCGTTCGTAATTTTCTAAGCATTTTCATTTTTTTGAGGGTGTTTGGGAAATTAGCCTCCCGCAGCAACCATAATGGTCGTTCGAAAATAGATCAAATATAATAGTCCTGCTAACATAATTAATTTCATCTCTAAGCTCACCCACTTATATTGGGAGCTATTCCCAAATATAAGCAACTGAATCAACACTACCAAAAGCGGAAGTTGAAGGAGTATGCCAACGTAAACAAAGGTAAATGTTTGCCCTAAAACCCATTGATCATACTGGAAATATCCTAATAAGCCCATCGTAAGCAATACCAATAAGCCCATTACTACTCGTGACACGCCCACCCCTGCAACTATAGGCATCGTTCGACAATCAAAGGCTTGATCTCCTTCTATATCGTATATATCTTTAGCAATCTCTCTAATCCAATTAATCAGGAAGGCAAAACCAGCATAGCCAATAGCGTAATATAAGATAATTTTGGCCACAAATCGGGCATCAACATTAAAGGTTGGAAGAAGTTTGTAAACTTTGGGCTCATAAGCTAAGACAAGTAATACCACCATTGCTGTCGATACAGATACGACTAAATTTCCCAATAAGAACATCCGTTTATAGGAGGAAGCATAAAACCACAGTAAACCACTAATCGCCAAATGAATAATACCCAACTGATAATTTCCTACTTTCCACCCAATGAATAAGCCTAAGCCAATCCCTAATAGATTCAAAATAGTAAATAAGCGCCAAGCAGTATCCTTACTCACACTTTTACCAATAATGAGTCGATCTGGCTTATTCAAACGATCTATATCCTGATCAAAGTAATCATTAATGATATAACCTGATGCGGCTATAAAAACAGTAGATAAGACCAGTAAGGCAAATTCCCAATGATTGAGAGAGGTCTGGTAACCTAATGCAGCAAATAGTGGTCTAATTACACAGTATTGAAATAAATACTGCGTCAAAATGACAACGAATAAGTTTACGGGACGAACTAAACGGACTAATGACATGTAAGTGTTCCATTATGAGTGAGAGAATGACTAAGGAACGAAATCATTTTACAAGATAGTATTACAACTATTGGTTATCTCTCCACTCATAGACCCAAGACGCTTGGATCATTTCCAAATGCCCCTCATTACACTCTTCTCTTTTTCCTTCAAAAACATCAATTTCTAATACCCACTCTAATAATTGAGTAAAGCGGACTCTATAAATTTTTGATTCGGTAAAATCGTCTCCAAAGCGCTCGTGTAATTTTATCGCTATATCTTCATAATCTCTCCAATGAATTGGTGGTTCTTCTAAATGCATTTGCTCAGTTTTTATAAATGGTTAATAATCGATTTATTTAGTGCTCATGTCCGATAATCCCTGATTGATCAGGCACTATCACTTCTAATTCGCCTTCCCCATCATGCAATACGCATTGACAAGCCAAACGAGATTCTAAGCGTGGATTAATCGCACGATCAATAAAATCCTCCTCTTTATCGCTGATTTCCTCTACGAAATCTTCTCCTTTCTCTAAATAGATATGGCAAGTACTACAAGCACACACCCCACCACAGTTGTGATTCAGATGGATATCATTCAAGAGCAGACCTTCTAATACCGAATGTCCTTCCTCTACTTCTATCTCTTTAGGCTCATGCCCCGCTTCTTCGAAAGAAACTTTAATTTTATACATATACTATCAAAAATTTTTGCAAAAGTAATGAATTAATTAAGAACTGTTTTAACTCAGTTCTACTCCTCCTCATAAAAATCCAAAATACTATCCGATAATTGTCGATATAAGCCTTTATAATGTGGCCACCTATTCAGCAAAGCTAAATGCTTTTGGATAGTACGTTCATCCCCTCTTTTCGCTGGCCCCGTTTGTATATCTGCGGGAGAAGCATAATCAACTTTTTTAACACTTTCTAATATCAATGGTTTAATAATATCAAAAGACAAGTCATTATCGGCACAAATTTGCTCCGCTATGGCAAATAAATGGTTGGAAAAATTATTACTCATCACCGCAGCCAAATGAAGGTAAGTTCGCTGCTCATCATTCACTCTATACAAATTATCATTAACTGTAGCCGCCAAATTCCATAAAGTATCCTCTACTTCCTGACTATTACCATCTATACAAAAAGGCAAAGCCACCCAATTTACCGCCTCCGTAATCGTAAAACTCTGCAATGGATAAAATATCCCATAACGATCATGCATGTCCAAGACTTTGGAACTGACTGCCCCTGAAGTATGCGCTATGATCCCCTCCCCTATCTCCAATTGAGCCGCTACTTCCCCTATCGCATCATCATGTACTGCCACAATATAAAATTCTGCTCCCTCTCGAATATCACTTAAATCATTCACTGCTTCCGCTTCAACCAGATTAGCCAAAGCTTCCGCCTTCTCTAATCGCCGACTAAAGACCTGAAGCAATTCATGCCCATTACGATAGAGCTCCTGGCCTAAATGCCAG
>JAHDDN010000074.1 GCA_020629335.1 Chitinophagales bacterium
TTAAGTCCTTTTTACATTTACTTAAGAGAAATAAATATAACTCGCTATTACTATCGCACAGACAATTCCTCCTACTAATTTCACATAAGGATAAGGAGTGATATCCACTTGTTCGGTATAAGGTAGTACATAAGCTTCCTCTCTTGGTTTGAGCTTTCCGATGATCAACATTATACATACATTGAGTACGAAAAGAATCGCCATCACATGTAGGAAGTGTAGATAATGATCATTGCCACCCATAGCAGGCTTGATTACAAACTGACTAATGGAATATAAAACCACCCCTGAAACAATGGCAATTTTAGCTGCAATTGCTGGCACCCATTTTGTCAGATACCCAACTACAATAATCGTCAGAATTGGGATACTATAACAACCATTCACTTCTTGTAAATAACCAAATAATCCATCTGGTGCATTCGCAATTAAGGGTGCAATAAACATGGCAAGGAAGGCCAGTAAAACACCAAATAATTTACCGTACTTTACGACTGTTTTCTCATCTGCATCCTTATTGATATACTCCTTGTAAATATCTAAACCGAATAGGGTAACAGAACTATTGAGCGCACTATTAAAGGAACTTAATATGGCACCAAATAATACGGCTGCGAAGAAACCGACCAAACCAACTGGTAAAACTGTCGCCACTAATTTAGGATAAGCTTGATCAGCTACTTCTAAATTTCCTTGGAATATATGATAAGCAATGATACCAGGTAACACGACGATCAATGGCCCTAATATTTTTAAGAAGGCCGCTAATAGTAATCCTTTTTGTCCTTCCTTTAAATCTTTAGCGGCTAATGCTCTTTGTATAATTACCTGATTGGTTCCCCAATAAAATAATTGCACTAACATCATACCCGTAAAGATGGTGGAAAATGGAATGCTCGAATCATTATCTCCTATCACATTAAATTTCTCTGGCGCTGCGGCGACCAATTCTGACATACCTGCCATAATGGAGCCATCACCTATATGACTCAAACCAAATATCGGTATCATGATCCCACCAATGAGTAAACCCACTGCATTAATAGTATCAGAAACAGTTACTGCTTTTAAGCCACCAAAGATGGCATAAATAGAACCGATGATACCAATACTCCATACACCTATCCAAAGCGCTGCCGTTTCAGAGATTCCAAATTCATTGGGAACATCAAACATTGTGATGAGTGCCAAAGAACCTGAGTATAAAACGATCGGCAGTAAGACCACTACATAACCAGATAAAAACAAGGCAGAAGTAATCGCCTTGGTCGTTTTATCATATCGACTTTCTAAAAATTGTGGTACGGTTGTAATACCTCCTTTCAAGTATCTTGGCAATAAGAAAATAGCTGTTACGACCATTGCAATAGCCGCTAAGGTTTCCCACGCCATTACTAAAATTCCTTCTGTATAAGATTGGCCATTCAGACCAACTATTTGCTCAGTAGATAAATTTGTCAATAATAAGGAACCTGCAATAACTACAGCATTCAAACTTCTCCCTCCTAAGAAATAGCCATCCGATGAATTTTCATCGACATTTCTGGTGGAGAGGTAAGCAATCACTGCTACCAGTATCGTAAATGCTAAAAAGGAAAATATTGCCATAGTTTAGGAATATTGAAATAATAAATAGCTTCTTTTATACGCAGAAAAAAAACGATTGTTATTGTTTTAGTATTCCTTATTGAAATACTCTTATATAATCAACTATCATGCGCTGAGGAAAAACCGTAGTAGCGTCAGGGCTACCTGGCCAATTACCTCCTACAGCCACATTAAAGATGAAAAAGAAAGGATGATGAAATTCTGTTCTATCTGCTTGAGTAATACTTTCTGTGTGATAAACTACATCGTCTAATAGCCACTGTATACTGCTTTCATCCCAAATAATAGAAAAGACATGAAAGGAATTGCTAAAATCTCCACTATCTAAAGTAGTATCACCACCAATATATTGATGAGCACCTCCCAGATTTTCCCAATGAATGGTGCCGTGTAATTTATTCGGTTCATGTCCCACTATCTCCATAATATCAATCTCGCCACAAGCGGGCCAACCAACTGTTGAGATGTCATTCCCTAACATCCAAAGAGCTGGCCAAACGCCCTGACCTTTTGGTAAAACTGCCCTAATATCTACTCGACCATATTGAAAGTCAAATGCATTTTTAGTAATCATTCTACTGGAAGTATAATCTCGACCAGCAAAATTTTCTTCTCTTGCTTCGATGACTAAATTCCCTTGGTGTAAACTGGTATTCTCCTCTCGATAATATTGTAACTCACTATTTCCCCACCCATTATTTCCGTTACCAATTTCAAAGGTCCAGTTGTCATCTATTTCGGATTGATTATCAAAATCATTTCCCCAAACTAATGACATTCCATCATAAGTATCGGCACTTGTATAACCTCCTGTAGGAATGATGATATTAGTATTAATATCATCATTCAATATCGTTATATCAACTTCTTCCATCTGAATGGTAGCGTTGGTAGGTGAACTTAGTTTAATCTTGAAAGTTTCGTCAGATTCATAAACCATATCTCCCCAAATTTCCAATTTATAATTGACTTGCAATTCATCGGGTGCGAACTCGATCAATTCAGGTAATACAGCTTCAAAATCTTCGCCTCCTACAGCGCTATCGTTTATGCTTTGAATAATTACGGAAACACTTTCAGAGGAAGCAGTTGATAAACGAATATTCAAATATACAGGATGTACATCACTTCCCTCTTCTATCGAAATAGGATCAATAATAATCGTTGGCAACTCGTCTTGAGAACCTCCACCATTATCATCATCGCTATCATTCTCATTGGGCTTATCACAAGCAACTAATAAGGCTATTAATAATATAAAAAGGAAGTAATTTTTCATAGGTAAATTTATAAAAGAGGGAATCAAGCACTATTAAATTGACTCCCTCTATATAATTGAGTAAGAATTATTTACTAGTTCAGTGATTCGATTATAATCGTCCACCAAGCAGTTCCATCACCAGCGATATCAACCCCTAAAGTGATCGTTTCTTTTTCAGGAGTACTAGTGTAGTCCAATACTTGATAAGTAATCGATGAAACAGGTGTAATACCAGCAGCTACGTCTAACTCACCACCATTAATTGGCTTACTAAAACCAATGAAAGCTCCTTCACCATTTACCGTAATAAAGGCTGGCTCAGTATCTGAACCTTCCATCACTTCAAAACTATGAGAATCATTGGATCCTAATACATCAAATGGAGCTGGGATATCTCCATCAGCAGTACATCCATCAGCAGCAACTCCCATATAAGCTTCTGCCCAAGTTTCACCTAAAGTCTGGTAAGAATAATTTCCACCGTCTGTAAAGATAAACTCATCATCCATCTGACATAATCTTTCGCCTTCTGCTGGGCCAGGCCACCATTCAGGGCTACCTGGAGCTGGGCCTACAAAATAACTGCCTGCACCTGCTAAATTCCATGTCTTACCATCAGCATTTGATAATACAGCGCCAGTAAAACCAGCTGTACTAAGCGTAATCGTCTCAGAGTAGTCAACAGAAGTCATTCCGTCAGAAGCCGTTAAGGTAACGACATAATCACCTTCTCCTGGATAAGTATGAACAGGATTTTCTTCTGTAGAAGAAGCACCATCACCGAAGTCCCAAGTATAAGAATTGGCATTCGTAGAAGTATTCGTAAATGATACTTCATTACCATTTTTCTCATAGAAGAAACCTGCTGTTGGTACCGCAGATGGAATCGCTGGCAAATCAGACTCATTTGCATAACTTACTAAATAGAAATTCCAGTGATCTCCATTACTTGCAACTAAAGCGATCTTTAAAGAATCTGCTACATCTCCTTCTGTTAAAGCAAAAACAGTATAAGATTTTATACCTACAGGTAAATAAGAATCAGGATTTTCATTTTTATTTGGCAAACCAATGAATGCACCTTCACCATTAAGCGTCAATGAGCCGGCTGTTGCATCATACTCATAAGTGTAATCACCACCATCACCATAAGCACTCAAATCTTCTCCATTTACTGATGTCAAATTAGTAGGGCTATCTTCAAAACAAGACTCTGCTACACTCCCATCCAACCAGCCTCCATTGGCCGCTGCATCAATAAAAATAGTACCATTGGATACATACTCAAATGTACCGTCTTGGTGGAAAATATATTGGTCATCCAAAATACATGGACGATCACCTAATGGAGTATTAGCTCCAAATCCCCACCATTGAGTATCATCAATACCTGGGCCTACTCCTAAAGCAACTCCCTCTCTTTGAAGATACCAAGTCTTACTGCCATCACCTGCTAAAAGCGATAAGGCTTCATTCGGATCAGTCAAGGTAAGAGTTTCTGTAAAACTCGAACTCGACGCCCCAGTTTTACTTGCTGTCAAAACTATATCATAAGTTCCTGCCTCACTATAAGTATGCGTTGGGTTCTCTTCTGTCGAACTATTTCCATCTCCAAAATCCCAAGAATAACCAGTCGCACCCGTAGAGTAATTCGTAAAACTAACTGTCAAGTAATCTGAAGCACTTACTTCATATTGAAAACTTGCCACTGGTGCACCATCTCCACCATCATCATCATCGTCGTCCTTCTTACATGCAGAAATCACACACATACTCAAAACAGCCACCATCATTAGAGACCATTTTGCATTGCTAAAAATCTGATAAATTTGTTTCATTTTTTTTATTGTTTTGTTCATTAATCGGTTTCGTTTATTACTTTTTATTTTATTCCCTTAGTAATGATGAAAAAATAAGATTGACATTTGAAGTTCAAGATTTTGTACTAAGACAAGGCATTTTTTGCAAGTAATAGCGTGCTATTGCTAAAAAAAATAACGCAGTATTAGTGCAAAAGATGGACGCTCAAATGGCGGAGTTATTATTTTATCATTACTTAATGGGGCAATTATTGGTTTTATTTTTTTCTCTGGGCGTGCCCCTTCCTTATTTTTCATTGGACTGTAGGGGCGCTACCTATGTGTGCGCCCTCCAATGAAAAATAAGGAAGGGTCGGGCTGTCCGTTCTTATGAGGCTATGCCATTCCTATTTCGCTAAGGCATACTTGTCTGCCTTGCAGGCCAGCCTACGTCTGCCTAAGCTACATAAGTCATGTCATCACGCCTCATACCACTTCCATCCCTCACGCATTCCAACTATTGAAAAAGGCTGGCATCAGGAAATTCTGTCAGATTCGGTGCCACTGTCAATTCCTCTAAAGAAATTGGCAACCACAAATCATTCTCTCCAAAATTCCCTGCTTTTTCTCCTTCAAATAAATTGGCATTCGCTCTTCCTGAACGAACTAAATCATACCAGCGGTCTCCTTCCATCGCAAACTCCGCTCTTCTTTCATACCAAATCGCATCTAAAAGGCTCCAGCCATTCTCACTCATAAGTTGTTGCACACTTTTAAAAGTTGTTGTATTATCTCCAGGGCCAGCTGCTCGCTCTCTTACTATATCAATATAAGTCATGGCTTCACCATCGCTACCACCACCTCTATGTAAAGCTTCTCCTAACATCAATAAAACGTCTGCATATCTAATGATATAAGTATTGGCATCTTTTGTTAATTCAGGTGTACCTCCATTCACATTATTGCCATCATAATTTTTATAGTTGGCATATTTTTCTTGCCATATTCCAGTATGGTCTTCTTGATTGACTTGTGTTAGATCAATAACTGGCGAACAGTTAGATCCATCAAAAATAATTTCACTTTGCAGCTCATCTTCTGTCGTTAATGTAACATCTCTTCGATAAGTATCATCTGCTAAGTAATGATCATATAAACTTGAAGTTGCGTTCATAAAGCCCCAACCAGCAATATAATCAGGATGTTCAGAACATAATCCTCTAATCCCACATAACTGAACGATTCCATTACCATCTATTCCCTCAAACCAACCCCAATCACTTGGGAATAAATTGCTATGCTGTGCTTCAAAAACAGACTCTCCAGGATTTTTCAAACCTAATTTAAATAGATCTTGAAAATCATCTTCTAAATCATATACTCCAAACTCAACTACTTCCTTTAGATGCTGAGCAGCTAATTGAAATTTGGCAGGATCATCATTATCCATATCTGCCCAATATAAATAGGCTTTACCTAATAACGCTAAGGCAGCTCCCTTCGTTGCTCGCCCTGTCTCACCTGCCGACACACTAATAGGCAATAAGGCTGCCGCTTCCTCTAAGTCTGTCGTAATAGACGTAAAAACTTCTGTCATACTACTACGGCTAAACTCATTCTCAGCAGGAGCTAATACTTTAGTCACGACTGGTATCGGACCAAAATGCTTGAATAATTCAAAGTGATAATAGGCTCTCAAAAACTTTGCCTCCGCTTTATATTGATCAACTAAAGCAGAACTAACTTTTGTTTGCTCTAATACGGTATTAGCTCTAAAAATACCAATATAATTTCTTCGATAAAGCGGCTGTGTTACCACATTAGTATTGGTATTGGTAAAGTCATCATACTCCTGCCAACCTGGCTGATCATTATTAGATGGATCTCCTCCAGCGTTCGCATTATCTGAGCGAATCTCTCCATACATCACATAAGAAATCCACTGCCCATAAGCCATAGACCAACCTACTGGATCATAAGCAGCTATTAAAGCATCATAAATCTGATCCTCTGTAATAAAGAAATTGCTCGATAAATATTCATTCACAGGATCTACCTCTAATAATTCCTCTCTACATCCCCATGAAGTGAATAAACTGAGTGTCAATATGAGTAAAATACTTTTTTTCATGCTTCTCAATTTTTGTAGCTATTAAAATGTTACCTTCAAACCTAAACCCACTGAGCGATTCGCTGGATAAAATCCTTTATCAATACCTGTATCTAATATCCATTCATTTGTACCAATATCAGGGTCAAATCCCTTATAGTTAGTCACAGTAAATAAGTTATTAGCAGAAAAGTAAATACGCAAGTTCTGCATCTTCATTTTCTTCAACATATCATTGGGTAAAGTATAGCCTATTTGCAAATTCTTTAATCGTAAGAAAGATGCTTTTTCTAAATAGAAATCAGAAGGACGCTGATTATTGTTCACATCAGTAGATACCAATCTCGGATATTCATCACTTGGATTTTCTTCTGTCCATCGTTCTAACCAAAAAGTTTGATAATTAGAAAAGGTAATGTCTGAGCGCTCATAAGCTCTAAATATTTCATGTCCTAATTGAGCAGCCAAAATACCACTAAAATCAAATCCACCAATATTGACACCTAAACTAAGCCCAAAAATATGCTTAGGCCAAGGAGAGCCAATATGTCCTATATCATCTGTATTGATGATACCATCTTTATTGGTATCTATAAATCGAATATCACCCGGCTGAGCATTCGGCTGCAATAATTCGCCTTCTTTATTAATATGCCTGAACACATCACCTTGTGATTGAAAAATACCATCCGTTTGATAACCTACAAAATGCCCTACGGGATAACCTTCTGTCATTCTTGTAATAGGCGTATTTCGCACTGGCCATGACCAACCTTGAATATAACCCGTCTCCCCCGCTACTTCTGTTACCTCATTTCTGAAATGGGTATAAGTTAACTTGGGATTGATTCTGAACTTATTGGCTTTCAATCTATAACCCAATGACAATTCTATTCCTTGATTAACAATCTCTCCTAAGTTACTGATTGGGCTATTAGTAGCTCCCACATAACCAGGAATAAATTGCTGCATTAATAAATCTCTTGTTGTCTTACGATAAACATCAGCCTCGAAGTTGACTTGTCCATCTAGCAATTCCATTTCTAATCCTATATCTATTTGATCACTTTCCTCCCATTTGATATCGGGATTAGGTGGAGTAGCTAAGGCAGAGCCTGTCGCCAAACTTTGATCCTGACCAAAGGCATAGGTGAAGGCATTTTCAATAGTGGCTGCATAGCTTAATGGAGCTATTCTATCATTACCATTTCGCCCCCAACTTGCTCTTAACTTTAAGAAAGAAATAGGATATACATTAAAAAATCGCTCTTTACTAATTACCCAACCTAAAGAGGCAGAAGGAAATAAGCCCCATCTATTATTTTTACCAAAATTAGAAGAACCATCTCTTCTTAGCGTTGCGGTCATTAAATACTTTTCCTTGTAGTTATACTGTAACCTTCCAAAATAACTAATTAGGTGATATTCCACCTTAGCTGAGCCATAACTCAAATCTGTTGTGTCTTCCCCAGCATCTATATATTGCCAATTATCCTGAAACTGAACAGCATCTGGAATTGATTGAGTACTTCCACCAGAAAACTCTCCGAATGCCGTACGATAGGAAGTACCTAGCAACCAATCAAATGAGTGATCTTTAATATCATGTTTGTAGTTAATGTAATTTTCAAATTGGAAACTTTCATCCGTTCCATAGCCTTGTGTCACATCATTTTGCTCATTGGTAAAAGATTCGTGTAATTGATATGCAGGCGTAAATGTTCGGAAATTATACCAACTGATATCCGCACCAACATCAGATCTAAAAGTTAAGCCTTTAATCGGTTCAAACTCTAAGTACACGTTTCCTAAGAGTTGATCTCTATGTCCTTTACTATTCGTGATATGTAATCTACTTAAAGGATTGATATATTCTTTCTGTACCCACTGAGATTGTTCAAATCCAAATTGCTTATCCTCATTATAGACATCAGTAATTGGATCATAAGCAAAAGCATCTGCTATCATGGTACCAAAAGCATTATTGATACCAATATTTCTGACTTGTGTCCGATTTAAGTAAAGATTTTCTCCTACTGTTAAAAAATCATTAATATCTTTTTTGGTATTAGCTCTCAATGAGTATCGTTCATACTTAGACTCATCTCCTCCTACTACTCCATTTTGATCCCAATACTCTAAGGAGACAAAAGCATTCTTTATATTCGCTGATAAACGATGATTTGTGATCAATCCTCTATCAAATATGACATCCATCCAATCTGTATTCGGTAAACCATTTGCGTCAGAAGGGAAGTTTAAGTTTTCTAAAGAAGAAAGCGAATTGGAATTCTCAAATTTCTCTTGAGTAATCATGATATAATCATCTGGCTTCATCATCTCTGGTAGTCGCCAAGGCTGAGAAAATGAATAGAAGGTTTCATAACTGATATTTCCTCCTACATCATTTGTTCCTTTTTTAGTCGTAATAATGATGACTCCATTGGCTGCTCTTGCCCCATAAATCGCACTGGAAGCAGCATCTTTTAATACATCTATGGACTCAATATCACTAGGGCTAATATGATCAATATTAAATACCTGCATTCCATCTACAATAAAAAGGGGGGAATTGTCTCCATTAGTGCTAATACCCCTAATCAATACCGTCTTACTTGATCCAGGCTGACCAGACGACTCATTTACAACTAAACCAGAAATTTGCCCTTCTAAGGTGGATTGAACATCTCCTACTTTGAATCCTTCTATATTTTTGGCATCTATCTTAGAAATGGCCCCTGTAGCGACTTTTTTCTCTTGTTTACCATAACCTGTAATGACAAACTCTTTTAAGGTTTGTGAACTTGAACTCATTTGTATGTTCAAAAAGTCGTCATTCTCTACTGATACTTCCTTGGTATTATAACCAACATAGGAGAGTACTAATATAGAGTTAGCAGGCACATTGGGGAGATTAAAATTACCATCAATGTCAGAAACAGCTCCTGTTGCCGAATCTTTGATGACAATATTTACCCCAATTAGCGGATCACCTGATTGCTCATCTGTTATATTACCCTTGATATTGAGATCTTGAGCATTCAACTGAACGACAAAAAGTAGCTGGATAAAGAATAGTAAACCTTTAATTTTCATTCGGATACTTTTAGATACTATAGAAAAAACGAATAAAAGTCAAAAATAGGGTTGGGGAAGGGTTGCGTGAGGGATGGCAGCGGTATATGGCGTAAATGATGCGACTTACGGCGCTTAGTGATGCGCAGGCTCCATAAAGAGACAAGCAGCACTTAGCAGAGTAGGAGCATCATAGCCATATAATAGCGAACAGCCCGACCCATTTGTTTTTTGGCCATTGGGCGCACACATAGGTAGCGCCCCTACAAAATGGCCAAAAAACAAATGGGGCACGCCCAAAAAAAGCAGGTGGTAGAGTTTACTTATGAATGAGCGCTTCCATTAACCCAAATTTGGCTAATCATTTAAAATAAATGAAATATTTAGCCTCATCAAAAACTGTACAGTTTAAAATAAATGCTATTTGAGTTAGTTTTGTGATACAGATAGTTAACAATTACTTAACAGTTTATGTTGTTGGAAAAACTCAATAAAATCGGGCTGTTGTGGTAAAAAATAGCCTATGTTGTGGTAATGTTGAGGTGCAAAAAGTGCTTTTTAGCAATTATTAAAATTCTCACATTACACTGAAAGGATATATTCTACCAAATTCGTATCTCGAGGAAGTTCCATTTTTTTACGAAGACGATAACGCTTGGTCTCCATACTCCGAACAGAAATGTTGAGCAGAGGAGCAATTTCTTTGGATGTCAAATTGAGCCGAAGATAAGTGCATAACTTCAGATCGTTGGGCGTTAGTTCAGGGTGCTTCTCTTTGATCTTTTTCAGGAAATCTTTATCTACATTTTCGAAAGCATTTTTTAGTAATTCCCAAGTTTCTTCATTTTCTAATTCGCTATTGATCGAGTCAATTGCTTGAGTTGAGTTTTTGTCTGAAATATTTTTGAGTGATTCTCTAATGCTAATTAAGAATTCATTTTTCTTAATGACATTCATGGTGTTAGCTGCTAGCTCTTTATTTTTGGCTTCAATTTCAGCCGTGAGTTGCTTATTTTTTATCTGAATGAGTTCTTGTTCGCTTTTTAATTGTACATACTCTAGTTCCTTCTGTTTTTGTTCCAACAACTTCTGTTGTTGGCGACTATAATATCTTTTATAGTATTGATTTATGAGAAAAGCTAGTGCAATCAGCAATAACAAATAACAAAGTATCGCTAAACCTGATAAATACCAGGGTTTATTGATATTAAAGGAGTAAGTAGCTGTATTTTCAGTGATTTGATCTCCTATTTTGGCTTGTACTTTGAATTGGTAATCGCCATTTTGAAGGTTTTGAAAGGAAGTTTGAGGCTTTTCCCCCCATTTTGTCCAGTCTTTTTGATAGCCTTCCAGCCAGTATCGGTATTGAATGGCTTGAAACTTATAAGTTTGTGGAACATTATAGCTAAAGCTAATATTATTTTGGGTGTGTTCGAGATTGGCAGCTTCATTGATATTTAGAATGGAATCTTGTTGGCCCATATTGAGTTGAATCGCATTGATGGCTATAGAATAATCCTTGTTGAGGCTTTCGTAACGCTTCAAATCAATACAGAAGTAGCCACTGGTAAGGCCGATTAAGAAGATATCATCTCCTAAAGAGGTAATATTTTCAAAGCCATTCATTATTGTCAGTAATTTGAGATCAATTAGGAATTCTCTAATTTGGATTTCATCATTGTTGCCTTTGGCAAAATGAAGTATTCCTTTATTAGTAAAAAGCCACATACTACGCTGGTCTTCGGAGATCAGCTTTAGTGCTTGATGCTCATTTTTGATTAAATAATCGCTTAGCTGATTTTCTTGTTCTAGTTGATCATTATTAGTATTCAGGATAAACATACCTTGCTTACAAGCAAAGTAAAGCTGATTATCAAATAAGACTAATCCTGCGTTAGCAATCGTCATATCTGAATTAATAGCAGATTCATTCACAACTTTTTTGAATTCAGGGTCCAAATTTAGTATGGATAAGCCTTTATAGTGATGATTGAGATAAACTTTATTATTTAGGTAGTAAAACTGTTGAGCGGAACCGCTAAAACCTTCTATACTATGGCTAAATTGCCAGTTTCCTCCTTCTTTTACGAGCATATTTAGGCCATCATAATTTCCTTGTAGTAGTTGATTAGGCTGATTGGCAATTGAACTGACCCTCCAAGTTCCTAATTTTTTAGCAATTAATTCTGCTTTATCATTTTTAATCTGAAGTGTTCCTTTGTCATGCCCACAGAATAATTGATTATCTAGTTCATAAAGCCCCCAAACTTGCCCGTTGGTATTAGAGAGCATTTTAAAGTCTGATTGATCTTCTATAGATTTGGCGAATAAGCCTTGATTAGTACCTATATATAGTTTGCCTTGAAAGCTCTTGGCTGCGTATACCGTTCCTAAAATACCTTGTTTATCGAGATACTCCATGAAAGGAGAGGCAATATTAACGCAATTGATCCCATTATCTAAAGCCAGCCATATATTATTAGAGTCATCTTCATTGAGAGAAAGGACAGTATTATTACTCATTCCTTTAGACTGATCAATTTGCAGTTTTGTTTGGCCTTGTTTATCTAAGATGAGTAATCCTTTAGAGATCGTACCAATAGCTAAGTCGCCATTTTCCAATTGTATGGCGCTAAAAATATCTTCAGAAGGGTAAATGGCTTCTTCCGCTTGGGTCCATTTGTTGAACGAAGCGTTTTGATAAAGATAGAATCCGTTATTCTTAGTTAAAATCTTGACTCCTTCTTCTGTAGAGAATATATTGATGACTAAATCATTGACGATTTCTTGATTAGTAGGGTAATCTATTGATTCTCCATTTTGAATTTTAAATAAACCAATTCCCTGGGATTGATAAACAATCGATTCTCCTAATTTAAACATTTTGCTTACTCCATTCTGTGGAGTAATTATTTTCACTTTATCTCGCTGGGTATCGTATATGTAAATAGCTTTTAAAGATTGAAAGAGAATATTCTTGCCATCTTGTAAGATATTCCAAAACTGCTCATCATTAGCTGCTTTAACTTCCACTTTATCTTTTAGAGAGGTGTATTGATAAGCTCCAGTGTTTTGCTTTTCCCAATAACCAAAATCCATATAACTACCGATATAGATTTTTTCATCAATGACTTTAGCAGATCTAATCAAGGAGCCATTATCAGAGCCTAAGTTTCGCCATTGAGCACCATTATAAAGGAGTAAACCTTCATTATTAGCAACGACTATGGTACCGTCTTTACATTGATCGATCATCCAATTTTGATTTCCAGCATCATATTCAGTGGGTTCAAATTTGGAGATGGGTGGAAAATGTTGAGCTTGGACAGAGCAAGCAAGGAATATCAAAAAGACATAGCAAAGCCAATGCATTTTAAGTGATATTTGAATGCTTATTTTTTTATGAGTAAATGGTTTTCCTAGGTTCATTAAATAGTAAGATAATATAAATTTATGATACCTCATAAAAGGGATAATCTGTATAACCTTCTCCATCATTACCATACCACTTTTCTCGATTTCGCTCATTCAACGGCCAATCATTCCTAAAACGCTCTACTAAATCAGGATTTCCAATAAAATCTCTTCCAAATGCAATCAAATCTGCTCTATTTTCTGCTATCGCTTCTTGCGCACTTTCCTTGGTAAAATCCCCACAAATGATCAATGCACCTCCATAGTTAGCTCGCAATATTTTCCAAAGATCAAACTTAGCCTCCACTGCTTCTCCCATATGACTCAAATGAACATATACTAAGCCCAACTTTTCTAATTCCTTCATCAAGTAGATGTAGGTTTCATTGACTAATTCATCGCTTTCTTTTTTATCTGCATAACTAAAAGGCGAAATTCGGATGCCTACTTTATTGGCTCCAATAGCGGCGATCATTTTTTCAGCAATCTCCAATACAAATCGACAACGATTCTCTATACTGCCTCCATACTCATCTGTTCTTTGATTACTAGCTACATTAATGAATTGATTCGGCAAATAACCATGCGCACAGTGAATTTCAACCCCATCAAAGCCAGCCTGCATCGCTAGCTCCGCCGATTTTACAAATTCTTGAATACAATCCTTCACTTCTGCTATACTCATCTCATGTGGAATCGGATATGGCTGTCGATCCAAATCATAAGTGCTAATTTCTCCAGGCTGTGCAATTGCTGAAGCCCCAACTACTCTCCCGCCATCAGGCAAATTATTTTCATGCGCAATTCGACCCGTATGCATCATTTGCAAAAAAATTAGGCCGCCTTTTTGATGCACTGCATCGGTAGACATTTTCCAAGTCTCCGCATGACGCTCAGTAAACATCCCTGGTATATTCTTATATCCCAGTCCATCAGGCGACGGAGAAGTCCCTTCTGCTATCACTAATCCAGCCCCAGCTCGCTGTCCATAGTAAGTCGCCATTAGTTCATTCGGCGTATTCTGATCAATTGCACGACAACGTGTAAGAGGAGCCATAACCATTCTATTTTGGAGCGTCAAATCACCCAATTGATATTTGTCAAATAATGTTTTGTTCATGAGAGGTTTTTTTGTGAAGGGCAAAGTTAAAAAAATGATTGGGATTTGTTTAGAGGAGAGACCGCTCACTCCGTTTGCTGTCAGATGACAGACCTACTCGCTTTACTCGCTGAGGGATTTTTTTTTGGTCCATAGTCAATGGTCGATAGTCCATAGATTTTTAGACCGCTCACTGCCTTCGCTCTCAGGCGTTAAACTCCTTTAGTCCCCACTATAAAGCCCCGAATGGGGCGACATTCAAACAGAGATGAATGAAATCCATCGGCCATGAGTACCGCCACATATTTAAATCATACCAATCACAACAAACACCAATAAAAGCCCCGAATGGGGCGAAATTTAAGCAAAGATGGATGAAATCCATCGTACCTGAATGACGGACATATAATAATCTATCACTCCCCTCCTCCTCTATAACTCACTGCAAAAGAAAAAGATGGCCCTGCACCTAACTGATTCCCAAAGCCCAATCCAAGGCCACCAGAGGACAACCAAAGTATCCAATGATCCCCTATATAATAACCAAATTTTAAGGAAGGGGCGTAAAAAGTGTAGTCGTTTAAGTAGAGACCTGTGTGAACGGAAGTACCATTATCTGCCAGCCCATCTTTGAGGGATTGGGTATATTCGTAGGCGAAAATTGCCAGCCATCTATCGCTTAGGTTTCGGCCTAATTGAGCAGAAACAAAAACTTGTGAACTGTAATCATTCGTTCGATAATTATAGCCGACTTCTCCACTTGTGAACCATTTGCCCCAACCATAACCAGCTAAGATAGAAGGAGCGACTCCATAAGCATCTGCGCCTGTGCGCAAACCTGTTTCGGGTTCATATTGGGAGGTTTTTAGACCTAATCTGAGTTTGACAGCGGATACAAAAGAGCCCTTTTGAGTAATACCATAAGTGAGGGCAAAATTGATATTACCCATTGACCATAAATTACCTGATGGAAGTTGATTAATTAAGTAAGATTCCTCATTCAGTTTATCAGATGTTCGGACATACTTCATGGGTAAACTGCCAGAAAGCATTGCCCCTTTTCCAAGACCAACTTCTGCATAAGCTTGAAGGGTGAAGTCAGAAACCTGTCGCCAAACTGGTAAAAAATCATTACCGCCATTAAAGAGACTATTATGGCCAATATAAGATGCCCCAATTTGAGTGTAGTATTCCCCCTGCTTTTTCACCCAAGCTTGTTGAGCGATGGCGTCTAAACTAAAAAATATAAGGAGTGTAATTATTAGTAGTCGTGTTTTCAAAACTTAGTTTTTATAACTTTAGAAATCCATTAATTTTATTGACACTGTCTTTGGCATCACCGTAGAGCATGTCCGTATTTTCTTTGAAGAAGAGTGGATTCTGTACTCCCGCATATCCCGTCGCCATAGAGCGCTTCATAACGATCACATTTTTCGCTTTCCATGCTTGAATGACAGGCATTCCATAAATAGGACTGGCTGGATCATCCTCTGCTCCTGGATTGACAATATCATTCGCACCGATTACCAATACAACATCTGTATCTGGTAAATCATCATTGATTTCGTCCATTTCTAAAACGATGTCATAGGGTACATTGGCTTCTGCCAAAAGAACATTCATATGACCAGGCAAACGACCAGCTACTGGATGTATCGCAAAACGCACTTTTTTTCCTTCTGCTTTTAAACCCTCTACCATTTGATAGACGGGAAATTGCGCTTTCGCTACTGCCATACCATAACCAGGTACTATGACGACCGATTGGGCATTTGTCAATAGTTCTGCCACCTCTTGGTGATTAACTGAAGTCACCTCTCCTTCTACGGCTTTAGCCTCCCCTTGTGGTGTATCACCAAAGCCCCCTAAAATAACAGAAAAGAAAGAGCGATTCATCGCATCACACATAATAATGGATAAAATGGCTCCAGAACTTCCGACCAAGGCACCTGTTACGATTAGTAAATCATTACCTAACATAAATCCCGCAGCAGCGGCGGCCCAACCTGAATAGGAATTCAACATGGATACTACTACAGGCATATCCGCCCCACCAATAGCCATGACCATCATGACTCCAATAAAACAAGCTATAGCGGTCATAATGTAGAGATAAATCATTCCAGCCGTTCCTGCCGCCATTGTAAATAGGACTCCCAAAATAATACAGCCTATCACTAAAGCCATATTCACAGCATGACGTCCAGGATAAATCAATGGTTTACTCCTAATTCGTCCTTCTAATTTACCCCAAGCAATCACGGAGCCTGTAAAGGTAATAGCCCCAATAAATACACCGATGAATACTTCGACTAAATGAATACTATGTTCCACTCCTTGAAGCTCATGGGTGTGCGGATCTAAATAAGAACCAAAACCTACCAAGACAGCAGCTAATCCTACAAAACTATGGAGTATGGCAACTAATTGCGGCATGGAGGTCATTTCTACCTTTCGAGCTAACATCAAGCCAATAACAGAAGCAACTGCAATGGCAATGGTGATGTAGATATGTCCTTGCACGCCTTCGCCTAATACAGTAGATACAATGGCGATAATCATTCCGACTATGCCATATAGCACCCCTCGTTTAGCGGATTCTTGAGAGGATAATCCCCCCAGACTTAAGATAAATAAGATACTGGCGAAGAGGTAAGATGCTGTTTGTATTTGTGATGATATCATGGGCCTATTTTCTAAAC
>JAHDDN010000075.1 GCA_020629335.1 Chitinophagales bacterium
CTAATAACCAGCCAAGGATAAAAGAACCTAATAAGAAAAGAAGTAATGGAAGCCACGCACTTTTGAATAGTGCCCAACAATCTACTTGAAGGAAAAATAGATAATTCATTGTTTATTATTTTTGGTATGTAAGCAGACAAGATTGAATAAATGTTGTCTACGAACTTATGGTTTAATTTTATTTTATTACGATCTCGACTCTTCTGTTCAAAGCTCTACCTTTGTCCGTTTTGTTATCTGCAACTGGACTCTTATCGCCTTGAGAAGAGGTGCTCATTTGAGATGTTTTTACGCCTTGATTAGCTAAGTACTTTTTGATAAAGTCTGCTCTACGCTTTCCTAAGTTTTTGTTGGCAACAGGATTACCGACATTATCAGTATGTCCTGTTAATATCGCTTTGTTTTTAGGATTTTTAGCTAAGTAAGCTTTCACATTTTCCAGATATTGCTTGAGTTTTAGAGACATAACCATTACGTCTTTTCCAAACTCGAAGTAAATTTTTTCTGGCTTTGCTAAATCGGCAGCAGTAACATCTTTAGCATTCACTTTCAATAATTCTCCATTGAAGCCGTATAACTTATCTCCAACAAATCTATCATCTCCTACTAATTCTGATCCTAAAATGATTTGATCTTGTGGGACTTTTAAGTTGAGTAGTTCCGATCTAATTTCAGCCGCTCTCGCCAATCCTAAATTTTCATATTTAGTATTGTTCTTTTCATCTTTAGAGTAAAGACCGATAATTCTGAATACATTACCATTTTCTTTCTTCATATAGACGCCTAATTCCTTCATTTTAGCTTTTACACTTGCAGGTACATTAGGTACTTCACTATTTCTGGTGAACATAAAGTTCTCCTTAGTTGTCAAGTTGATTTCGTCATTTTTGATGGCAAAAGCTGGTCTATTATTAACAGGGGCTTTCAGTTTTATTCCTCTAAAATCGCCACCATATACTCTATCACCGATAAAGATATTTTTAGCATTTGAAGCATTTTCTTTAACTAAGATCCCCTTAGTCGTTATCTGTTCAGCTTTCGCACCTCTTTTTACCAATTCGTTTTTAATTACTTCTGCACGTTTTTGACCTAAATTAGGTTTTGCTGAAGCATTTGCTTCGCTTAATGCATAGTAGCCTGCTACTGTTACTCCTTCCGTTGCATTAGCTTGTAAAAAGTTAGCTAAGCTATCCATAGAAGCTTTTGTTTTGGCAGGGATAGTTGGAATCAAACCATCTTTGGCGAATGAGAAGGTCTCTGGCGAAAACAGCTTCACTCCTCCATTATTGAATTTAAATGGGGGAAGTGTATTTTTCACTGCTGCAACAGCGCTAGCTCCTGCGGTACATCCACCGAGCTTGTTGGCTTCTCCGTAGAACCACCAGAAGGCGAATCCCCAAAGCAGTGCTGTTAAAAGAAGTATAAATGGAATCGAAGCTTTCATTAAAGGTATGTTTAATTGGAAAGATAAATTATCGTATTTTGTTCGATCATTAAGACATTATAATGACTAAGAAAAAATTCAAAGTCACTGTAAGTTCTCTTATAAGAAAAAAACAGTTTTCCAAATTTTTAACATTTCTAAATTAGTTGACTGCTTTTCTGAATACTAAAGTTAATGAATTTAATTAAATTGACAAAATGCCCAATCACTACTTTGTTATATATAAGCCTTTCGGTTATCTAAGTCAATTTTCCTCCTCAGAGAATATGCCTGTGTTAAAAAGCTTATACGACTTCCCTAAAGATGTATATCCAGTTGGGCGCTTAGACAAGGATAGTGAAGGCTTACTCATCATAACTAACGATAAATCTCTGAATTTCAAGCTTTTACACCCTTCTTTTAAACATGAGCGAGAATATTGGGCACAGGTAGAAAGGGTGCCTAATGAGTTAGCAATCAATCAATTAAAGGCGGGTGTAGGGATAAAAGTTAATAAAAAAGTGTACCAAACTTTGCCCGCAAAAGCCACTTTAATGAAAGAAGATCCTATTGTTCCAGATCGAAATCCTCCTATCAGATTTCGCAAAAATATTCCTACAGCTTGGCTAAAATTGCAACTAATAGAGGGTAAAAATAGACAAGTACGCAAGATGACTGCCAAGGTGGGTTATCCTACACTCCGATTAATTAGAGTTCGAATCGCTAATTTAAGGTTAGAAAATATGGAGGTTGGTATGGTAAAAAAGTTGAGTCGCAAAGAAATTTACCGATATTTGTTCGATAAAAACTAAATAAGTAAATGAGTAAGCAAAGAAAAGACTATTCAGAGATCATATTTGAAGATGAAGATGTATTGGTTGTCAATAAAGCACCAGGACTATTATCCGTGCCTGATCGCTTTGATCCTGAGAAAAGAAATCTTAGAGATATCCTCCAGTTAGATCAAGCAGAGCCACTATTTATAGTGCATAGATTAGATCGTGAAACAAGCGGTCTAATTTGTTTTGCTAAAAATGCGGCTGCTCATAAAGAGCTTTGTAGGCAATTTGAGTTTAGAAAAGTAGATAAAACTTATTGGGCCTTATTAGAAGGTAAATTGCTCCAAAATGAAGGCGAAATAACCGCTCCAATTGCTCAACATCCAGTAAAGAAAGGATTGATGTGTGTCCATAAAAAAGGGAAGCCATCTCACACTAAATTTAAGGTATTAGAAGCATTCAAATCTTATACTTTTGTGGAAGTAAAATTATTGACCGGACGAACTCACCAGATTCGGGTGCATTTTAAATCTATTGGGCACCCATTAGCTATAGATAGTGACTATGGTTTTCATGATGCCTTTTTTCTCTCTAAAATTAAGAAGCGCTATAAAACCAATGAGAAGGAAGAAACTGCCTTGATGAGTCGATTAAGTCTACATGCGCAAAAACTAAGCTTTGAGCATCCAGTCTCCAAAACAAAAATGACCTTTACCGCAGATATGTTTAAAGATTTTAGAGCCGTTTTGAATCAATTAAAAAAGTGGAATAGTTTGTAGGGCGTGCCCCATTTATTTTTTTGGCATTTGTAGGGGTGCTACCTATGTGTGCGCCCAATGCCAAAAAAATAAATGGGTCGGGCTGTCCGCTATTATGTAGCTATGCATCTCCTACTCTGCTAAGCGCTGCTTGTCTGCCCTGCGGGCCAGCCATCGCATCACTAAGCGCCGTAAGTCAATGCATAGACGCTACATACCGCTGCCATCCCTCACGCTTTTGGGAGTATTGGGATTTGAGTACTGGGTATTGAGAATTATCCCTAAATTTATAGCGCAAGTGTTTTTCACTTGTGCCTGCTTATTTTATCAGGACTTATCAATAACATAAAAAGCCCTTTGCGCAAATGCGCAAAGGGCTTCTTAATATTAACCGTATTAAAAAACTAAGAATTATTTGGATTGGGCGACCACAGGGGTCGCCCAACTTTTTAAATTACTTAATCATTGAACTCATTTAAACTTTTATAATGAAGCTGAAAATGAGCTACTTTTTTGTAGTTCAAGGCATTTTTGAGGCACATAGCAGCGCTACGAGCCGATAAAATAACGCAGAAATACAGAAAAATTAGCCATTTTCTAAGCCAGCAGAAAACTTTAAACGAGTTCATTATTTAAAGTGATTACTTAGTGATCACTAATTTGTAAACATCAGAGATACCTGTATCACTTTCTAATCTACAAACGTAAACACCAGCAGCTAAATCGCTTGCATCAACAGCCACGCTCTTAACGACACCTGCTTGTACAAAACCTTTAAATACATGAGCAACCTGCTTACCACTCAAATCGAAAACGCCTAAGCTAACTACTTCAGACTGAGTTAAAGCAAATTCGATAGTTGTTTGCTCCATTGCAGGATTAGGATATGCTTTCAATTCTACAGAAGCAATTGATCCATCTTTCAAACGACCACCAGTACGATCTAACGGTACCCAGTAAGTAGTTGTAGATGTTTGACCATCTGCATCAGTTACTGTTAATGTATAGTAACCAGCATCTAATCCAGTTAAATCTTCATCAGTAGAAGTGAAACCATTAGGACCTGTCCACTCATAAGTATATGGGCCTGTACCACCTTGTATTCCTACTGTGATGCTACCATCATTACCATTCACACCTGAAGTACCTGAAATATCTTGAAGAATAACATCAATAGATGTATTTGTTGTACCTCCAGTTCCAGTACCTGAATTATTAGTTGAGCCATTTGTATCTTCTTCAGAAGTCCAAACACAACCATTAGCATCTGTAATAGTTAAGCTAAATGTTGCATTATCAGCAGCATTAACAGAGAATGTTCCATCGCTATTATTAGAGATTGTAGCATAACCTTCATTATCCCATTCGTAAGTTAGAGGAAGTGTAGCTCCAGTAATTGTTATAGAATAAGTATCATACCAAACAGGGAAAATGACTCCATTATCCTGATTAGTTTGCTCAATAGCTCCATCTAATAAACAGTCAGCATCAGGTGCACAGCTACCATCATCGAAGGTTGCATTTGGGTTATAGTTTGGTGCATCAACATCCGTACAACCACCGTAAACACAATCAGCAGAACCTGTTGCTGCTGGATCGTAGTTAAATGCTGCTACATCATTACAATCAGGACCTGGTGTAGTACCTACACAAACACATCCTTGAACATAATCTAAGGTAGTAGCAGGGTCTCCATCATCACAAAGGGATAATTCTGCTCCTAATGTAGGATCATTATCATCACAATCATCGATTAAACAAGTACCATCATTATCTGCATCAATACAAACACAAGTTACAGCCATTTCGAAATCGCCTTCATTGGCAGCCCATCCGTTTACATAGAAGTAATAAGTGATGCCTGGTAAAGCTGCAAAAGTAACTGTAGATTGGAAACCACAGAAATCATCATTACCAGCTACACAAACTGGTGCTGCACAGTCTCCTTCATAAACATTAATACGTGTATCATAAGTAGAATTACAAAGATCAAGTGTTACATTATCACCATTTCCAACTAAAGTGTACCATAAACCTCCACCAGTACCATTTCCAGTACCACAGAAACCTGGAGAGCTAGTTGCAGCACCTGCTGTACTAGCAGCAACTGTATCACCACACTCAATAGGTGCAGCTGTAGTACAATCTTGGTTAGGAGCACAGTTTCCAGCAGCAGCTAATTCAAATGAACAAGAAGCATCAGCCGCATCTTCGATCAATAAGTTGATTGTTTGACCATTAGGGAAAGGACCAATAGTCGTTACACCACCATCTACTGTTTCAGTAGCAAGTGTAGTACCTGTATCCGCATCAATAATATCGTATGAAGTACCTGAGCCGAAAGTAGTAGTTACATCCAAGAAGAAGTTATCTGGATCCGCTGGATCACAAGCAGGAACAGCTACAGCTGTTGGGCTTGAGCAAGTAGCACAAGTTAACTCTATATCGAAATCTCCAGTAGCACCATTCCATCCATCAACATATACAAAATAAGTAGTACCTGCTGTTGTTGGAAGGATCTCTGCTTGTGATTGAGTACCTCCACAAGCATCAAAATCATCATCATTATTTACAATACAGTTTAGGCCTGTTGCACAATCACCGTCATAAATATTAAGTTGTGTATCATAAGATGAACCACATAAACTTACAGTAGCATCAAAACCGTTACCAACGAATGAGTACCAAAGACCAGCACCGTCTGGACCAACGCCACAAACAGGAGGTGCCGAGTCAGTAGCCAAGGCTGTATTTCCAGATATTGGCACTCCACAAGTTAATGGTTCTGCCCCCGTACAATCATCATTAGGTATTGGAGCAGGAATACAATCAACATCAGCATTCCAGCCTGTTTCCTGTACGGAACCATCAGAAACAAACACAAAGGTTAAACAACCACTTGCATCTGTACTGGTGAAAACATCTCCAGCCGCAAGTTCTGAATTTGGATCAGAAGGAGTTCCTCCATCACCATCACCTTCTCCACAGAAAGAACCGATAAGTGTTGATCCTGTAGAGTTTCCATCATATACTTCTAAGAAATCCCAACAACCAGTACCATTAGAACCACCTCCTGTTGAAGTTTCAATATCTACATAAGTAAAGGTTACACTTACTAAATCACCAGGAACATCTGGACAAATAGTAGTTGTTTCAGTCTCATTAGCGGCATAATCTCCTCCAGTACCTCCTGTATCAGTGAAAGTACCTCCACATTCAGCACCTAATGGTGGTGTACATGTAATATCTGCTTCCCAGCCTGTTTCCTGTACGGAACCATCAGAATCAAATACAAAGGTTAAACAACCACTTGCATCATTACTTACAAAAGTAGTTCCGACTGCTAAATTAGAATTAAAATCAGAAGGAGTACCTCCATCACCAGATCCTTCTCCACAAAAAGAGCCAATTAGTGGCGCTGCTGTTGAGTTACCCTCATATACTTCTAAGAAATCCCAACAACCAGTACCATTAGAACCACCTCCCGTTGAAGTTTCAATATCTACATAGGTGAAAGTAACATTAACGACATCTCCTGGATTAGTAGGACAAATTGTAGTAGTTTCTACTTCATTAGCAGCATAACCGCCAGCAGTTCCACCAGTATCAGTGAACACATCACCACAAGTTAATGGTGGTGGCGGTGCTGGTGCGCATGTAACATTTGCTTCCCATCCAGCTTCCGTAACAGAACCATCAGAAATGAATTCAAACGTCAGACAACCTGAAGCATCTGTTGAGGTAACTGTACCAGGGCTTGTTGTTCCAGTAAATGGATTACCAGCTAAAGGGGCTGCAGCCGTACTATTACCGTCATAAATAAATAGGTCATCAAAAGTATTTTCAGTTTCAAATGCTGTAAACGTAACAGTTACTACATCTCCAGGATTGGTTGGGCAGATAGTAGTTACTTCAGTCTCGCTATTGCCATAATTACCAGTTGCTCCACCTGTATCAAAAAATGAGCCTCCACAAACTGGGACAGATGATGGTGGTGCACAAGTAATATCCGCTTCCCATCCTGTTTCATCTACTGAACCATCAGAGTCAAATACAAAAGTCAAACAGCCTGTAGCGTCTGTACTTGTAAAGAAGTCTCCAACTGCCAATTCTGAAGCTGGATCAGAAGGTATAGTTCCATCACCAGATCCTTCTCCACAAAAAGCGCCAACAAGTGTACCAGCAGTAGAGTTTCCTTGATATACTTCTAAGAAATCCCAACAACCAGCACCATTAGTGCCACCTCCAGTCGAAGCTTCAATATCTACATAGGTAAAGGTTACAGTAACAACATCTCCAGGATTGGTAGGACAAATAGTAGTGGTTGTTAATTCACCGCTTGTATAACCTCCAGCAGTTCCTCCCGAATCGGTGAATACATCACCACAGCCTTGTGCGCTGACCGACATGGATAGGCAAATACCTAGCAGTGCGGTACAAAAGATTAGTAAGATTTTTTTCATTTTTTTAGTCGTTTTTTAGTTTGTTTAATTAATTGAGTTTTAAAAATGTAGTTTATTTATGTTTGTTAAGTTGTTATATTAGACTGAGTATAATTTGAAAAGAATATATGCCTATTGCTTTATAGGGATTATTTGGCTTAGGGATGGAAGCGGTATGTAGCGTAATGAAGTAGCTTACGAAACTTAGCTGGACGTAGGCTGGCCCGCAGGGCAGACAAGTACAGCTTAGTGTAGTAGCTGCTGAATAGCTACATGAGAGCGGACAGCCCGACGGCTGCGCTTCGCTTGCAATGATAAATGCATAATGATGAATGCATAATATTTTGGCTTGTGCTACGCACTTCGCCCTCACAAGCGCAGCGGGAAGCCCCTAAATCATTAATGGCCAAATACAAAATTAAGGTACATTCAAATGTTTTAATTTTGTAAGGCCCAAGGGTACAACAGCTAACATAAACACATTGTTTTTAAGCATTTATAGTAATCCCGCCAAATGCAAAATATGGGTAAATATTTAATTCACAAAGCTTAGTTAGACAAATAATACATTTTTATTTGCCAACTATCTAAAGCTATGATTTAATTTGCATTACTTATGTCAGCTATTTATTAATCAATTAGTTTGAATATCATTTTTTCGCTCAACTTAGGTTTAATAAACAACATTTGTATAATAGCTGACATTTTTGTTATGCTGATTGTTTCTGTCGATACATTTTTTTGTTTGATTCGAGACAAAGTTAACAAAGTCAGTTTAATTCAGAATATATTTTTTTTCAGTTGAAAAGAGGCTTATATTTGGGAGTATTTTTATTAACGACAATACATTAAGAGACATGACGAGTAAATTTATGAAGGATGTTAAGGGTGATCAACAAGCAATGATTTCGATTAGGGAGCTTCAAAAAACTTATTTGAATTTAAAAAAGGTGGTCAATAAGACGCCTTTAATGTATAATTTGCCTTTGTCAGAGGAGTTTCAATGTGAAATATTTTTGAAAAGGGAGGATTTGCAGATTGTGCGTTCGTATAAATTAAGGGGGGCTTATAATAAGATTTCTTCTTTGACGGATAAAGAAAAAAAGAAGGGGATTGTTTGTGCCAGTGCGGGAAATCATGCGCAGGGTGTTGCTTATTCTTGTTATAAGCTGGGTATTAAGGGTAAAATATTTATGCCTGTTACCACTCCTAAGCAGAAGATCAAGCAGGTTCGATTGTTTGGTAAGGATCAGGTGGAGGTGATATTGATTGGGGATACTTATGATGATGCTGAAAAAGCGGCATTAAGTGATTGTAAGGCCAATAAGCAGGTTTTTATTCATCCTTTTGATGATAGGAAGGTGATTGCTGGGCAAGGCACTATTGGGGTTGAAATATTGGAGGATGCGGATAAGGATTTTGATTATCTTTTTGCTCCTGTTGGAGGAGGAGGATTAATTTGTGGGGTGGGTTCTTATTTTAAGCAGATGTCAGCATCTACGAAAATTATTGGTGCGGAGCCTTTAGGTGCCCCTGCGATGAAAAATTCTTTAGAGGCTGGTAAAGTGGTTAGTTTGACAGAGATTGAGAAATTTGTGGATGGAGCGGCTGTGAAGCGAGTCGGAGATCATTGTTTTGAGATTGCGAATGAGGTGATAGATGAGATGATATTGGTACCTGAGGGCAAGATTTGTTCTGATATTTTGAAGCTTTATAATGAGCAGGCGATTGTTGTGGAGCCTGCTGGTGCTTTATCTATTTCGGTTTTGGATCAATTTAGGGATCAAATAAAGGGTAAGCGAGTGGTGTGTATTGTGAGTGGCAGTAATAATGATATTACCCGTACTGAAGAGATTCGTGAGCGCTCTTTGCTTTATGAGGGTTTGAAGCATTATTTTGTTTTGCGTTTGCCACAACGGCCGGGAGCTTTGAAGGAGTTTTGTAATGAGGTTTTGGGGCCTACTGATGATATTTGTTTGTTTGAGTATATCCGCAAACATAATAAGTCAACGGGTTCTGCTTTATTGGGGATTGAATTAGCAGAGAAAAAGGATTTGATGGCTTTGATTCAGCGATTTGATCAAAGTAATTTTCAGTATGAGCGCTTGAATAATAAGCCTAATTTGTTTGAGTTGTTGATATGAGCCTTTTATACAAGGAAGAGAATAAAAAAAGGGCGATCCATGTGGATCGCCCTTTTTTTATTGATGGGTAATTATTTCAATAATGCTTTTGCTTGTGCTACCCAATCATCGGCTGCTATTCTGCCTGGGAAATACTCTAATGCTTCATTGACGATATCTACGTCATCCGCAGACATTTTAGAAATTTGGGCATAAGTATTAATTCCTAGGGCTCTTAATTTATTGCTTAGGACTTTACCTACTCCTTTGATAACTGTTAGATCATCTCCATTTCCTCTTACCCCTTTTCCGAAGCTATTAAAATTAAGGGCTTTTCTACGAGACTTGATACGATCCATGATCGGTACAGACTTATCAACGGTAAAGCGCTTTACTGGCTCATCAGCTTTTGCTTTAGCTGGCTTTACTACTTTTGTACTCGTTGTCGTTTTTTTAGCTGTTGTACTTTTGGCTGTCGTTGCTTTAGGTTTGTTCTTGCTACCTGCAGGACGTCCTCTTCTTCTTGGAGCTGCTGGTTGAGCAGTCGTTGCTTTAGGTGCTGCAGCAGTTGTTTTTTTAACGCCTACTTTAGGAGCTGTCGTTTTCACCACTCTTGGTGCTACTACTTTTTTAGGAGCGGCTGGCTTTTTAGCTGTTGTTGTTGGCTTCTTAGGCGCTTCCGTTTTTTTAGCTGTTGCTTTTTTAGGCGCTTCCGTTTTTTTAGCTGTTGCTTTTTTAGGCGCTTCCGTTTTTTTAGCTGTTGCTTTTTTAGGAGTTGCTGTTTTCTTAGCTGTTACGGTCGCTTTTTGGGGTACTGCTTTAGGGGCTCCCATTTTCTTACTAGCTTTAGGGGCTTCTTTTTTCTCGCTTCCTTTTACTTCGATAATTATTTTCTTTGCTTTTTTAGGCTTCTTATCTTTAGTTGATTTTTTAGCCTTGTCTGCTTTTTTCTTAGCAGTAGCTTTTTTCTTTTTCTTAGACGATTTCTTTTTTGATTTTTTCTTAGTTTTTTCTTCCTCTTCTTTGTCTAAGAATCCATCTAGGTATCCATTTACTAATGATTCTAAATCTTTTACTCTTTGCTTCAATTTGCCGCTACTTTTTCTTTTTCTAAAAAAAGAGAATGCGCCAGATAATTGATTATTGAACATTTCTAATCGCTCATCCATTCTAGCGCGAAATTCTTCTAGTTCCTCTCTAAATTCTTTTTCGATTTTTTTTCCTCTTTTTTGGGCTAATTCATTTTTATCAAATACCTCTTCAAAATTATCTTGTAATCTATCCGTTGTTAATTTGACTAAATCAACACCTGCATCAAACCAACTCTTCAACATTTTTTCCATATTGGGTTGTTTGGGGGCATTGGTAGCTTTCGACTTTTTCTTTTTCATTTTTTAATATTTTGTTTGACTAAATCTTTGTTTCATTTATATTGAACTCGTTTAAAGTTTTTCTGCTGGCTTAGAAAATGGCTGTTTTTTCGTATTTCTTCGTTATTTTATCGCTGCGTAGCGCTGCTATGCGCCTCAAAAATGCCTTGAACTACAAAAAAATAGCTCATTTTCAGCTTCATCACAAAACTTTAAATGAGTTCATTAAGTTCGGATTAAAAACCTATTGTTAAATTAATGTTAAGTGCAAAAATGAGTTATTTTTTTTAGATTAACAAAATTAAATGGGTTAATCTGAATTAATTAATATTAGAATAGAATTTTAAATTATTTCCATTGTCAAAATAAACGCCTTTTAATGCTCCTTTTTCCCATTCATATAACAGACCTAAAAACTCTTTTTCATTGCGTAAACATTGTGGGGAGCTGTATTCAAAAATTGTCTTTTTTCTATCGGGTAGGCCAATGACTTCATAATGGGATTTTGCTTGATTAAAGCGTATTTCAATATGCTCATTTTCTTGACTTTTATATTCGCCTGGATAATGGGTTGTCAATTTATTTTTATTGATTATTTTTCCTTCAATTGCATTCGCTAATCTACCTGCTATATTATACCAATTTGCCCCCCCTTTACTCTTTCCTTGTCGAACAATAATTAATTCTAAGTCGGGGTTGATATAGATGATTTGTCCACCATATCCCGCAGCAAAATACTCTTCAATATCCATTAAATTTTGATCGACAAATCCATCTCTCCACCATCCGTAATTATAGCCATACCAAATATTATTATTTAATCTTCTATTCTGTATACTTTGCACCCAATCTGCCTCAATTATTTGTTCTCCCTCCCATTGGCCATTATTTAGATAGAGTCGGCCAAATTTAGCTAAGTCGATTGCACAAGCTGCCATACCACCAAAGCATCTTTCCATACCATGCTGATGGTCTTGTGTAAAATAGGCATTATGCTCCATGCCTAATGGTTGCCATAGTTTCTCTTCTAAATACTGATGAATATTTTTTCCTGTTGCTTTTTCTAAACAAAGCCCTAATAATTGAGTATCGACAGATTTATAAGCAAAGTGTGTTCCTGGTTCATACTTTACATCTACCGATTTGATCGTTTTTTTAAGGTGTTTGGAATAGTAAGTGCGGGCTAATTTTAAAAGATCTGTATAATCATTAAATTCTAAGCCAGAGGTCATTTGTGCCAAATGTGCTAAAGTGATTTTTTTCTTGAGAGAGTCCTTTTCAAACTCTGGCACATATTTGTATACAGGCTCATTAATATCGCTAATATATCCTTCTTCAATAGCCTTGCTTAATAAGGAAGTAATAAAGGGTTTGGTCAAGGAAAAAACGATAATCTGTTTATCTTTTTGATGATCTCCAAAATATTGTTCATACAATATGCTGTCTCTTTGAATCACCATAAAAGAGCTTGTATTAGTCGCTTCTAAAAAGCTCTCTATATCTGAATACTGATCTTTAAATTTATCACTGATCCAATCTTCTATTGGTGGAAGAGTGTTTTGTTCTGTATGATATTGAAATTCAAATGGCTGATCTGACTTATGCATAGTCGCACTTGGGAAGTGCTTGTGATCATTAATACTTGGCTTATTTAAGCTAAGTATTCGCCAAAAAGTACAAGAACTAAAGAACACACAAATAAAGGCGGTAAATAAAATTTGTCTCATAAAATAATCTGGTTTTACATCTCTTTGTTTCCCTTCTTCTGTCGTGTTTTTTTCTTAAAGTCACTTAAATTAATGTTTAAACTAAAATGATTGGCACTGCCTGCCAAATGATAAATGGCCCTTCCATAATTCAGTTGGAAGTTGCGAATTTTTAATCCACCCCCAAATGAAATCCCTGCCATGGAGCCTAAATTATCTAGTATCATTTCTTTTCTTCGTTGATAATTATAGCCAAATCTAAATGTCAATACCTTACCCATATAAAACTCTCCACTAAAGGTTAAATGTCTAAATAGTTTATCAACGGTATAATTTTTATTCGCATTTGGATCTTCTTCATTAAAAAAGATATTGGTCACTTGTAAAGCTGGATCATCATAACGAATATCCCATTGATAAAGCGTATGTGCCAACACATTTAATCGCAAAGGCAAATATTTTAATCGTTTACTAAGCCCTAATTGCAGATCAAATGGTAAAGGCTCATTGGTATCTTGATATTTTCGCAATTGTAAACCAATATTTTTGGCCGCTATGCTAATGGTAAATTCTTCGATTGGGACATGATAATTAATTGCTAAATCAGCTGCTAATGCAATCGAGCTATAAGACTCTATAGAAGAACCAATATACTTTAGGTTTAGGCCATAAGTATATCGGCAATATTGCCTTGAAATTCCCAAACTAATCACCGACTCATTTGCCGTAAAAACGCCATCCGTGTTTCCCTGTGCATTAGCTCGAATAAAATCTCCATAAGAGACATACTTCATACTTAATCCCGCTGTCGTAATGCTATCTAATGAATGTGCATATACCAAAGTGGTATGATTAATACCTCCAAAATATAATTCATTGCTTATGGCTAACTGATTATGCATACTTGGGTTGTAAAGGGAAGGATTTGCATAAGCTTGACTCACATCATCATCAAATATTGCCATTCCTCCTCCGCCTAAAGAAGCAGAACGGGCAGAATGATCTAATTCTAAAAATTTATAAGCTGAATTACCACCAATTATTTGTGCTTGTACACTAGCTGTTGTTGCTAAAAATAAAAGTAGAAGTATGTTGCATTTGTAATTCATCAATAGTTGATTCGGGTTTTGGTTGATTAGTTGATTTGCATATGGATTGATTAGAGTATTGGTTAATTAGTGTATGGGTCAATTCTTTATACCAATACACCAATTAACTAAAATACCATTTTACCAACACACCAATTAACTAAATAAAGAGCAAAAAAGCAATAAAATAGTTGCATCCTCAACTATCTCAATATTAATTCATTATGATTAGTGGCATAAAATAGTTGGCATTATTCAGTTACTTTTCCAAGATTCGCCGTTTTATAGATAGAGATTGTTATTTATTAGCACTGCTATAACATCTCAAAAAAATACGAATACAGACAGAGGGAACACTTACTACTTGGCAGATAAACGCACTTATGTTTATCTGCCTTTTTTTGTACAACCACCCCTTCCCCCTCCTTTTTAAGGAGGGGGAAAGTACTTTCGTTAAGAACCTGGCATATTTCCCCATCCAAATGATTGTGCTAAGCCTCCTTTAGCAGTTTCCTTGTACTTTTCTGACAAATCCTTGCCTGTTTGACGCATGACCTCCACTACTTGATCAAAACCAATAATTGGCTTTGTAGATCTGGATATAGCCATCAAATAGGCATTATAAGCCTTAATTACGCCATTGGCATTGCGTTCTATGCAGGGTACTTGTACCAATCCATCGATCGGATCACAAGTCATTCCTAAATGATGTTCTATCGCGATTTCAGCAGCACTTGCTATTTGATCTACATTGGCATCAAAACAGTAAGCAAATAGGGCTGCTGCCATAGCTGAAGCAGAACCAACTTCGGCCATACAGCCCAATTCTGCCCCTGAAATCGAGGCATTTTCTTTAATTACAAAACCGATCATAGCAGCCACTAATAAGCCCTTTTTTTGCTTAATTAGGGGGATTTTGCAATCATCATTCAAATAGGCTAATGCCGCTGGAATGATTCCTGCCGCCCCATTCGTAGGAGCAGTTACCACCATCTGACCTGCTGCATTCTCCTCAGAAGTAGCCAATGCATAGGCATTCATACGCATCATTAAGGCATCAGCTAATCGATTATTAGCTTCCATTTCTAATGCCTTCTCATACATATTTTTGCCTCTCCTAAAAACATGCAATCCGCCTGGCAACTCTCCTTCTGCTTGCAAGCCTCTGCGCACACTTTCAGCCATCACCTCAATAACCTTATCCATTTTTTTTAAAACCTCCTCTTCCTTCAGCCCTGAAATAGCCATTTCATTAGCCATTAACAAATCACTGATACTGATAGATTTATCTTTAAGTATAGCTAATAATCCACTAAGGTTAGCATAAGGGTAAGGTGGCGCTGCTTTAGCACTACTTTCCTCCTCTTCCCCTTCCCTCAAAATAAAGCCACCTCCTATAGAGTAAAAAGTAGCTTCCTTCACCAAATGTTGATTTTTAAGCAAAATAAATCGCAAAGTATTGGGATGCTTTTCTGGAAATGTCTCGAAATCAAAGAAAATATCCGATTCTACAAATCGAATTTCCACCTCATTATTAAATGGAATAATATATTCTCGATCAGGATGCTCAAATATGCTATTCAACATCTCAATATCAGCGGTCGCTGGCTTTTCGCCATATAAACCTGCTAAAACGGCCCTATGTGTGCCATGACCTTTACCTGTAGCTGCTAAAGAACCTAATAATTCTACCCTCAACTTCCAATCAGCCTTTCTTTCTTCATCTACATAACTTAAAAGCTCCTCTCTAAATTGATTAGCTGCTAACATAGGTCCAACAGTGTGTGAACTGGATGGACCGGGCCCGATTTTGAATAGCTCAAAAAAGGATATTGTAATCATTGTCTTTTGTTGTTGTAATTAAATTTTGTCCAAGTACTTACTAATGTGTAAATTTACGTCTCTTATTTCTAGTACAATATATACTTTATTTAACTTTTATCCATCATTATGCAAGACACTTTTCGCTTTAATAATAAGGTTTCAAAACTACCCAATGTAGGTACTACTATCTTTACCGTCATGTCTAAATTGGCAACCGAAGAAAAGGCTATCAACCTATCTCAAGGTTTCCCAGACTTTCCTATTGATGCTCAATTAGTGGCTTTGATGGACCAATATATGAAGCTGAATTTCAACCAATACGCCCCTATGGCTGGCCTGCTCCGTTTAAGGGAAAATATTGCTACTAAAATTGGAAATCACTACCTGCAAAAGGTCTCCGCTGAGGAGGAAATAACGGTTACAGCAGGTGCCACACAGGCCATTTATACGGCCATTTCTGCCTTGATTCATAAAGATGATGAGGTCATTATTTTTGAGCCTGCTTATGATAGTTATTCGCCTGGAATTTTGCTGAATGGAGGCAAGGTTCAGGCCATCCCACTTAATACGCCCGATTTTAGCATTCCTTGGGATAAAGTCAAAGCGACAATCAATGAGCGAACCAAAATGATTATCATCAATTCTCCACATAATCCAAGTGGGACGATGATGACCACAGATGATATTCAAGCACTTAAAGAAATCACAAAAGGCACTAATATTATAATCATTAGCGATGAAGTCTATGAACACCTGGTCTATGATGGCCAAAAGCACATCAGCTTATTGGATTATCCTGAGCTATATGAGCGTAGCTTAGTTTGTTATTCTTTTGGGAAAACTTTCCATATCACAGGCTGGAAGATTGGTTATTGTGTGGCTCCTCCCCTCTTAACAACGGAGTTTAGAAAGGCACATCAGTTTAATGTTTTCTGCGTTCATGCCCCCTCTCAACACGCCTTAGCGGAATACTTGGAGGATGAAAGCAATTACAATCAATTAGCCAATTTTTATCAGGCTAAACGTGATTATTTTTTAGACTTATTAAAAGAGACGAAATTTCAATTCACGCCCAGTAAAGGGACTTATTTTCAGCTTGTAGATTATAGCGCTTATTCTGATGAGAAAGATACCGATTTCGCCATTAGATTAACAAAGGAATATGGCGTCGCTTCTATCCCTTTATCACCTTTCTATACGCATGCGCCCAATCAAAAATTAATTCGACTTTGTTTTGCGAAGAAAGAAAGTACGCTAAAGGCGGCGGCGGAAAAACTAGTTAAGGTTGAGAACGTTTGAAAGTTGAAACTTTGTAACTGAATAACTGATAAACTTTGTAACGTT
>JAHDDN010000076.1 GCA_020629335.1 Chitinophagales bacterium
GCTCACCGAGCGAAGCCGAGCTGAGGGATGCGCCATAATAATAAGTATTTGTAAAATCATTTCAATCTCCTTATCTTGAAGCAGGAATAATGTATTGCGAAAGCCTTTCCACTAAATCCTACAATTTTTATCAATCAATAAGAAAAAAAATCATGCCTACACATTACCGAACTTGTAACATTTGTGAAGCTCTTTGTGGTTTAGAGATAGAGCACGAAGGAGAAAAAATTATTTCTATTAAAGGAGATGCGAAAGATCCGCTGTCACGGGGTCATATTTGCCCGAAGGCAGTTGCTTTGCAGGATTTTTATGTTGATGAGGATCGGCTGAGGTATCCGATGAAGAAGACGGCGGATGGATTTGAAGAAATTAGTTGGGAGGAGGCCTTGGATTATACGGCGGATAAAATCAAGGCTATTCAAAGTGAATATGGGGATAATGCGGTGGCTATATTTTTGGGCAATCCGAATGCGCATAATATGGGCAATCAATTATTCATGCGTCCATTTGTGAAGGCATTGAGAACGAAAGCGAGATTTAGTGCTTCTACGGTGGATCAAATGCCGCATCATGTTGCCGCATTGCATATGTTGGGGCATTCAATTTTGAATCCTGTTCCTGATTTGGATCGGACGAATTACCTTGTCGTGATGGGAGGAAATCCATTGGTGTCAAATGGGAGTATGATGTCTGCGCCTGATATTGGTAAACGATTAAGAGCCATTCAGGAAAGAGGAGGGAAGATTGTAGTCATTGATCCTCGAAAAACGGAGACGGCAAAGAAGGCGGATGAGCATTTATTTATCAAGCCAGAAACGGATGCTATTTTGTTGTTAGCAATGATACATGTTTTGATTGAGGAAGATAAAGTGCGATTGCATCATTTGGCGGAGAATGTAACAGGCTTAGATGAAATTAAAGCAGTTGCCAAAAAATATACCCCTGAATTTGCAGAAGGGGTAACGGGCATCAAAGCGGAGAAAATTAGATCGCTTACTTTAGAAATGGCTGCGGCTGATAAAGCGGTGCTTTATAGTCGAATGGGATTAAGTACGCAAACATTTGGCGGACTTTGTATTTGGCTGACCAATGTATTCAATGTATTAAATGGGAATTTTGATCGGGAAGGCGGTATGATGTTTCCAAGACCAGCTCTTGATCCAATTTCTTTTAGTCCTAAGAAAGGCCGACCTAAGCATAAATCTATTCCATTATCTCGTGTTAGAAAATTGCCTAAGTATTTAGGGGAAACACCATCCGCTTCCTTGGCTGAAGAAATAGAAACCGAAGGCGAAGGACAGATCAAGGCATTGGTGTGTATAGCAGGTAATCCTGTGCTTTCTGTGCCCAATGGAAGAAGGGTAGAAAAAGCATTTGAAAAGTTGGATTTTATGGTTTGTTCAGATATTTATTTGACGGAGACCAGTAGACATGCGGATATTATTTTTCCAGCTACGAGTGGATTAGAAATCTCACAGTACGATATTGCGTTTTTGAATTTAGCGATTAGAAATATTGCCAAGTATTCTCCTGCACTTTTCCCTAAGAAAGGAAATACCAAACACGATTGGGAGATTTTAGCAGAATTAACTGCCAGACTGAGGGGGGAAGAAAATCAGGGGCATACGCCAGAGATGTATCTAGGAATGGCGCTACAAATGGGCCATTATGCCAAAGATGGCCTGACGCTTGAAAAGCTAATGGAAAATCCTCATGGGATAGATTTAGGGCCTTTGACTGCCTGTCTGAAAGATCGCTTACAAACAGATGATGATACGGTAAGATTAGCTCCGCAAGTCTTTTTAGATGATTTTGCAAGATTGGATGAAGCGATTGATACAAGTTTCTCCAATAACGATTTTCCATATCGAATGATTGGCCGTCGGGTACTGAGGCAACATAATACCTGGACGCATAATTCTCATCGTTTATCCAAGGGTAGAAATGAATGTACGATGCTAATTAATCCTAAAGATGCAGACCATTTAGGAATCTCTAATGGAGAATTTGTTTTAGTCAAATCAAGAGTAGGAGAAATTAAGGTAGAGGCGGAGATTACTGATGATATTATGGAAGGAGTGCTGAGTTTACCACAAGGATTTGGAGCAGGTAAAAAATCAAAGATGAAGATTGCTGTAGCTCAAAATAGTGTCAGTATTAATGATTTGACAGATGACCTAAGAGTTGATGAATTGACTGGAAATGCCGCTTTGAATGGAGTACATGTGAGTCTTTCTAAGGTGCATGTAACAACGATGTAATATTGTGTGGTATAAAAATAGTCGATTTTGCAGCAAGTCATAAAATAATTTAGAATTTGTCAGATTTAAACAATATTTGCCCTTAATCCTTAAAAATCAAGGAAATAGCTACTGTTTTTTTCCTTTCTAAGAAAAGAAAAGTATAAAAAAATCATATTTGTTTAATATTAACGCCATTATTTAGATTAAAATGTGTTATATTTGTATTACCCGAAGCACCTCAACTAAGTAAATTCGTATTAGAAAAAAGATTCAAGATATAAAGGATAATTAATGACCGTTCCCCCATTTTAATGAAAGAACATTATTAGTATATCTATAAAATATATTTATGAAAAAAGTAACCTTAGTTTTTTTGACATTTGTCTTCTTTTTGTTTAATTCTTTTCAAGTAATGGGACTTTTAGAAGAGTCTATTACACCCTACACAACCCATATTTCTTCTACAGTGGAAGCTCTTCTTCGAGACATGATTTTAGTGAATGGAGGAAGTTTTGAGATGGGCTGTACCAGTGAACAACAAGATTGTAAAAAAGATGAGAAACCGATTCGTCAGCTTGAGTTAGAGGATTTTTATATTGGTAAATATGAAGTAACTCAGGCGCAATGGTTGGCCGTAATGGATTCTCTTCCACCTAGGGGAGGGGCTAATGCTTGCAGAGAAAATACTTGCCCAATTGTAAATGTTAGTTGGTATGAAGTACACGATTTCATTGAGAAACTCAATCGAATGACAGACAAAAACTTTCGTCTTCCAACTGAAGAAGAATGGGAGTTTGCTGCAAGAGGAGGTATTAATGGAAAACCAACCTTATACGCTGGTGGAAACGATATGGAAAAACTTGGCTGGTTTACCAAAAATAGCGAATGGAAAACGCATACAGTCGGTTCAAGAGAAGCCAATGAATTGGGCTTATACGATATGAGTGGAAATGTATGGGAAATGTGCAGCAATTTGTACAGCCAAAAAGATTCATTGCGTGCTATGCGTGGAGGTAGTTGGTATAAAAGTTCGATTTACTGTCGTGTGTCCAAGAGAGAAGGAATGGATCCTAATTCTCGAAGTTTCACCTCAGGCTTTCGTTTAGCCTATAGCGAATAATCACATGGAGCATACTCCATTTTAAATGGATAATATTAACGGAAAGAAGCAATATTTTGGAGCTTGTAGTTAATAACTACAAGCTCTTTTTTATAGTGCATTGAAAGCCCATTATTAAAATATATTTCCCTATATTTGGTCTCTAACTGTCAAAAACTTATAAACTGAACCAATAGGAATATAATTTATGTTCTGGATACTGTGGATTTTAATTGTTATTGTTTTAATATTGCTAAGCGTATTGCTGTACGCCAGGAATCAATTTAACCTACCAAATCATTTAGATAATTTAATTGATGAAGTAATCGCCTCTCCAAATGAGGAGATTGTTTTTGATAAAATTCAATCGGTAGATATCAGTGATACAAGCATTTGTTATGAAGACATTCAGGCCCAAAACCAAGATGCCGAAGTCGTTCTTTTGTTGCATGGTTTAAGTCAAACCATGTTGAACTTTCCCCCTTATTTTTGTCAGTCATTTATTGATGCAGGTTTTAGAGTTGTCCGCATAGACCATCAAGGAGGAGGTGGTTCTAATTGGGTCAAAAATTGGGGAAATCCTAATAAATACAATCTAAAAGATATGGCTCGTCATGCAGTTGAAGTAATGGATCATTTGGGAGTTAATCGATTTCACTTGCTAGGAATGTCCATGGGCGGTATGATTTCCCAGCATATCGCCTTAGATTACCCAAAGCGAGTAGCAAGCCTTAGTTCCATCATGTCCACGGCCTATATGGATGATCCTTCATTGCCTAATTTACCCCGTAAATTTATTTTTGGATTGATCTATGTGATTGCAAATTATGGAAGGAATCTGAAGTCTTTAAAAGCCAAATTGCGACTTAATTTAGCTACTAACCGATTACTGTATGGAAGTGATTCTTATCAGTTTGATGATAGATATACAATAGAAGCAGCCCATTATGAGATAACAAAAAAGAAAGGATACAATCCCAAATCCAGAGATCAGCATTCTTATGCCATTACCAAAGCAGGTTCAAGACTTGAAGCGCTTAAAAAAATAAATATTCCGTCCTTAGTGATACATGGCACCAAAGACCCATTAGTATTATTGGAACATGGTAAAAAAACTGCAGAAGTAATTCCTAATTGCAAAACACTTTATCTAGACGGTATGGGACATCATCTCCCAAAGGTGTTCAATGAGGAAATTACAGGGGCGATTATTGATCTGATAAATACCTCTAAACATGCGAACTGAAGAAGAAGTACTAAACACAATACTATCAGTAGCCCAAGCTGATAATAGAATAAGAGCCGTCATTATAAATGGCTCCAGAACCAATAAAAAGGTGATAAAAGATGATTTTCAAGACTTTGACATTATTTATTTAGTGGAGAACTTAGAAAGCTTTAAGGATAATCCAAATTGGATTGATGTATTTGGCGAAAGAATCATTTTACAGATGCCCAATTCGATGAAAATATGTAAAGATGATGTATTATCAGAAGAGGAGATATGCTATTTAATGCTTTTTAAAGACCTCAACCGAATTGACCTAAATTTAGTAAAGGTTGAAAACAAGGCTGATTGTAAGGATAGTTTGAATAAAGTATTGCTTGATAAGGATAATTTGTTAAGCCATATTGTAGAACCCAACGATAGCGATTATTTAGTACGGAAACCTAGTCAGAAGGAATTTATGGACTGTTGTAATGAATTTTGGTGGGTGGTCCCTTATGTCGTAAAAGGATTGGCAAGAGAGGAGGTTTTGTATGCAAAAGAAATGCTTGAAATTCCAATAAGGAATATGTTCATGAAAATGTTAGCTTGGTCAGTAGGAGCGGAGCATAGATTCACAATTAATGTCGGGAAAAGTAATCGTTTCTTAAAACAATATGTGAGTGAGTCATTTTGGAATAGAATTTTGAATACCTACCCAGACGCCAAAAAAATAAATATTTGGGATAGTTTAATGGAGATGGTGAATCTATTTGACGAAATTGCTAGAAAATTAGCGGATAAAATAAATCTAAATTATAATGAGCTTGAAGCTGAAAATGTGAAAAAATATCTTGATAAAATGAAAGATACACCCGCACCTATGACTTAAAAAGAAACAGAGATTACTAAGTCATTTACATTTGAGATTTTAATACCACAAGATTTGATTGGAGATTCAGAGGCCATTCAGGTGCTGATTATGAATCATAAAAAATCCGCTGAGGAAGTTATTATAGATAACCCCCCTGGGGTTATAACAGCAATGGCGATGGGCCAGGATTTAGTATCCGATAATAATTTTCAAAACTTAGGCTATCAAGGATTTATTATTTGGGCGGCTATTTCTTATTGCAAGTAAATCTAAAAATCCGTGTAATCCGTGCAATCCGTGATTATTTATTTGGGCGGCTATATCCTGCTGTCCGCTCTTATGTGGCTATGTGTCAGCCACTCCACTAAGTGCTGCTTGTCTTCCCTTCGGGCAAGCCATCGCATCACTAAGTTCCGTAGGCAGCCCCATATACGCCACATACCGCTTCCATCAGGGCCGCAATTTAGCCACTGGAAACTGTTAAAATTGAAAAAACATATAATGAAATTGTAAAAGAATTTAGCCATTTAGAGGCGTTAAAGAAAACAAGATTTTTTAGTACAATCACAAAGGAGGTGTATACTGACTTAGATGATAATGAAATTGATAGCTTAATTATTCAAGAAAGAAAAAAGTTGACATCCCCCTCTGATTCTATTCAGGTTGAATATTATATCAATATGCGCTCTTTTTTTTCAAAGAAAATAATATATGCTGTTTCAAATCGAGTGAATATAAGTATGAGGGATTTGTTAAATCATCATTAAAAACCAAAACCTCTAACTCATATCTCGTAATTCTAAAAAGACCATAATCTTTTTTGTATTTAATTGATATGTCAATTAAATTTGCATCTAAAATTGATACAAATGCTAAATTGCCTATTCAAATTTTGTACAAAATAACCAACACTAAATATATGGGAACTAATTTAATTGATTGGAAATACTTGCTAATAGATATAATAATCCTATTTGGAGGATGTGCTACACTTACGCCCCCTAATCTGTCTACAGAAGAAAGAATAGATGAGCTTTTTGAGCAAATGAAGCTAGCTAATATGCCAGGCTTAAGAACAATGATTTTAATTTTGAAGGCCAGCTCAATATTACTTTTGTTGAAGAGGCCGATGAGGTAAAAAGCTTTTTATTAAATTTTGGAAAAGTGATGAATGTTAAGTATTTAAAAGTCGAATAATTACTTGCTTGCCTATCAAATTTGATCTTATTTCCTTTAAAGAGCGTATTAATTCCTATATTTGTTATGGTAATTTTACTAAGTATAATGAGAAGTGAAATAAATTAAACAATGAAAGATACCATTACTAAATTGGAGCAATTGCTGATAAGTGGAAATGATTATATGAATCAAGCTTCCGAAGAAGAATTGACTAACAAACCTAAACCTGATAAATGGTCCAAGCAAGAAATATTAGGGCATTTGATTGACTCAGGAGTTAATAACCTAAGACGCTTTACAGAAATTCAATTTGAACCTAAGCCTTATAAAATAATTAGGTATAATCAAGATGAATTAGTCAAAGCCAATAATTATCAAGGAGCTCAAATTGGCGAACTGAGCGATTTTTGGTTGACCTTAAATAAGAGAATTTTAAAAGTAATGCAAAATCAAACGGACACAAGTTTGAATTTTGAGATTGAACTGCCTGATGGAGAGGCATCTGATTTGAAATTTCTAATGACAGATTATGTAGAACATTTAGAGTATCATTTGAATCAAATAATTGCTAGTAGTTAACTAGTGGACAAAGATGTTAACTCGTAGAAAAAAGATCATACCAAACTCGATATTCAAATGAAAAAACCACTAATAATAAAAGCAGTAAGCCTAATGCTACTTTTTAGTTTACAAACGTTTGCGCAATCAAGTAACTTAGCTGATGTTGTTGCTTCCTTTCGAGCTGATAGTAGAGCCATACATAATTACTATACTTTTCATGAATCGGAAGAATATTATCAACGCTATTTTTCCTTTTATGATGATTGGGGGAAAAGTATGGATACCATGAACTTTGATGCGCTTAATCAACAAGAGAAAGTTGATTTTATATTGTTAAATAACCTGATAGAAAAGGAACGCTATTTACTAAAATTAGACTATCAATCATTTGAAGAAGTAGCTTCCGTTTATGACTTTGCAAAAGATGTTTTTCCATTTATCCAAGAAAGAAGAAGAGGGAAAAAACCTGACTCCAAAAAATTAGCGCAAATATTTCAAGACGCTAAATCCAAAATAGATCCTAAGACAGAAATATTAAAAGAGCAGCCATTTAAAGATTGGATGAAAGCAGAAAAGGCTTCCCAATTAATCGCTTCCTTACATAAAGCCTTAGAAGAAGCCCATGATTTCTATAACGAATATGATCCCGAATTTACTTGGTGGGTCAAAAAGCCTTATGAAGACTTCAGTGCTGAACTAGTCGAATTTGAATATTTCTTGAAAGATAATTATTCCAATTCCGATCTTGAAGATGACGGTAGCGGAATTGTAGGCAAACCCATCGGTCGAGAAGCATTACTCAAAAGTTTGGCCTTTGAATTCATACCATATACACCAGAAGAATTAATTAAGATAGGAGAAGAACAATTCAAGTGGTGTAAAAAAGAAATGATTAAAGCTTCTCAAGAATTAGGCTTTGGAGATGATTGGCAAGCCGCTTTTGAACATGTGAAAAATACCCACGTTCCTCTTGGTGAGCAACCACAGATGATTACCGATCTTTATCACGAATCCGTAAAATTTATCGAAGAACGTGATTTAATAAGCCTACCCGAATTAGCAAAAGAGACTTGGCGAATGGACATGATGAGTCCCAATCGACAAAAGATAACTCCCTTCTTCACTGGTGGATGGGAGATTAGTGTTTCCTATCCAACACATGAAATGGATCACGATGACAAGATGATGAGTATGCGTGGAAATAATCCAAGCTTTTCAAGGGCAGTTGTTCATCATGAGTTATTACCTGGTCATAACCTTCAATTCTTCATGAACAGTCGCTATAAGAGATACCGAAGGGCCTTTGATACGCCTTTCTGGATGGAAGGCTGGGCGCTGTATTGGGAAATCATCTTATGGAATAAAGGCTTCGCCAATTCTCCAGAGCACAAATTAGGGATGCTTTTTTGGAGAACCCATAGATGTGCTCGTATCATTTTCTCATTAAAATACCATTTAGGCCAAATGACACCCCAAGAGTGCATTGATCTATTGGTCAATGAAGTGGGACATGAGTTTGCCAATGCAGAAGCAGAAGTAAGACGCTCTTTCACAACTAGTTACCCACCTTTATACCAAGCGGCCTATATGTTAGGCGGCTTACAATTTTACGCACTACGTAAAGAAATGTTAGATAAAGGCTGGACAGAAAAAGAATTTCATGACCGAATAATGAAAGAGAATATTATGCCAATAGAATTGATGAGGACATTATTTCAAGATATCCCTTTAGAAAAAAATCATAAAACAAAATGGAAATTTGATACTTCATTTTAAAATTTATTTGGGCGGCTGTATCCTGCTGTCCGTTCTTATGGGGCTATGTGTCAGCCACTTCACTAAGTGCTGCTTGTCTTCCCTTCGGGCAAGCCATCGCATCACTAAGTTCCGTAGGCAGCCCCATATACGCCACATACCGCTTCCATCAGGGCCGCGTATTAATGTGTAATATGAATGTTGCTTTTCTTCTCGTCCAAAATAATTTTAATAAGCCATGAATACATTTCCCAAAATCAAAAATCACGAGTCAGAAAGACTAAACTTCAGAGAAATGAAGCCAATGGATGCCACCCAGTTATTTGAAATTTACTCGGATGCAGAAGCCATGAAATATCGACACAACCCACCCATGAAAAGTATGGAAGATGCTAAGGCTTTTATCCAAAACCAAAAATTAGAAACAGACACTCATTATAAAATTCGCAAAGGAGTGGTGATAAAAGAAAGCAATGAACTGATAGGAAGTGTGATGTATAAATTTAGTAAATTAGAGAAGACGGAATGTATCATTGGCTATTCAATTGGAGCTAAATATTGGGGGCGTGGATTTGGAAGAGAAATCGTAAAATTCTTAGTAGAGTCTATCGAAGCATTAGGCTCTATTAAACAGATAAAAGCATGGACAATACAAGAAAATGTAGGCTCTAATAGAATCTTAGAAATAAATGGCTTTGAAACTGTCGCACAAGAAGAATTTCCTGAAAGCTATTTATTCGTGAGAAACATTTAAATTAGAAAATAATAAAAATAACATCATGAATCACCCTTATGCGAATTTACTAAGTATTTACGATACCACAGTCGATAAAGGAACTGCCAAAGTGAAAGTTGTCACAAAGAAAGAGCACACCAATAGCCTCGGCTATGTACATGGAGGTTTGATTTATAGTTTGGCAGACATTGCATTTGAATTAGCATCTAATAGTTATGAAGGAATAGATGCCGTCGGAATTACCACTAATATGCAATTTCATAAAGCAGCTAAAGTTGGTGATATTTTGGAAGCAGTCGCAAGGGAAATTCACCTGGGGAAAAAGTTGGCGACTTATCTCATTGAGGTAAGTTGTGGAGAAAATTTATTAGCAAGCTTCACAGGAACCGTCTATCGGATTTCTTAACGAGAGATATGTTAATATTTCCTAATTATATTCCCCTTATAATAAAATTTTGTACTTTGTCTTTGCACCCTCAATTAATTGTAAAAATATCAAATGATGAAATCACTTAAAGTTCTATTCGTCCTATTATCCCTATTGGGAAGCATCGCTACCCAAGCTCAAGTAGATAGCCAATCCGAAATCGAGCAAATTACAGAAACGCTATTAAATTATATTGAAGGAACCGCTAATGGACAGCCCGAGCGACTCGAAAAAGCCTTTCACCCTGATTTTAATTTGTATTCCGTTTCAGATTCAGACAGTCTGAAAATTTGGGAAGGATCAGATTATGTAGGAGGAATCAAGCCAGGTAAAAAGTCGAATCGAATTGGTAGAATCATCGCAATTGATTTTGAAAACAATGCCGCAACAGCAAAGGTAGAAATTGATATTCCCGGCTGGCGATTATTCACAGATTATTTCCTCCTCTTAAAATATAAAGGCTCTTGGAAGATCGTCCACAAAAGCTATACATGGAAAGAATACCCAAAGAAAGAAGAAGACAAGTAAAATGCGTAATGATTGATCATTATTGTCTCCGCTCATTTGGATACTCAACATATTTAACATATTTTTACTCGATAAAGTCTAATGAAACGAATACTATTTAATGAATCAACAGGATATTAGGAGCTTAGAAAAAGAACTATGGGACGCAGCCGACGGACTGAGAGCTAACTCCAAGTTAACAGCAGCAGAATACAAAGACCCATTACTAGGATTAGTATTATTACGCTTTGCACAAAATAGATATGAAGATGCCAAAATACAAGTAGATGAAAATCTTCCGATTAATCCCCGAACGGGCGAAAAACGCAAAGCCAATAAAGATGATTTTGCAGCCGCAGGAGCCATCATGTTACCCGAAAAAGCCAAGTATGATTACCTAGCAGCACTACCCGAAAGCGAAGACACTGCCGATGCCATTAATAATGCCATGAAACTCATAGAAGCAGAATATCCTGACCTATTAGGTATATTGCCCAAAAGCTATCAGGAGTTTGATGATAAGCTTTTACGTGATCTTGTGCGAGTATTCAATAAAGATGCAGTAAAAAAAGCGAAGGGAGATGTCTTTGGAAGGATATATGAGTTCTTCCTAATGAAGTTCTCCATGCAAGGCGCTGGTGCGCAAGAAGGAGGGGAGTTCTTCACTCCCCCTTCACTGGTAAACCTAATCGTCAATTTTATCCAACCTAATCACGGCATCATACATGATCCTGCTTGTGGATCAGGTGGTATGTTTGTACAAACGGCTCACTTTGTGGAAGACTATGTACGTAAAGCGGGTAAAAAACAAAGCGTTAATGAGGCTATTACGGTATATGGAACAGAGCTAAAAAGCAATAATACCAAATTAGCCAAAATGAATTTAGCCATACACGGTATTGAAGGGAATATCATTGAAAGTAATAGCTTTTATACCAACCCCCATAACTTAACAGGCAAATGCGATTTTGTCATGGCTAATCCGCCCTTTAATGTAAGCGGGATTGATGCGAAAAATAAATTCTTAAGCGAAGATGAACGACTGCCTTTTAAAGCTCCACTAACAGGTAAGGGGACGATTAGTAATGGCAACTACCTTTGGATGCAGTATTTCTACAGCTATCTAAATGAAAAAGGACGGGCAGGTTTTGTGATGGCTTCCTCAGCTACAGATGCAGGAAATGCAGAAAAAAAGATCCGAACAAAACTCATAGAAACAGGAGCAATAGAATGCATAGTAGCCATCAGTAATAATTTCTTCTATACCCGAAGCTTGCCTTGCCATGTATGGTTTTTCAACAAAGGCAAGAAAAAAGCAAACAAGGATAAAATCTTAATGATAGATGCTCGGAATACCTTTCGAAAAGTAACGACTACTATTAATGACTTTACCGATGAACACTTGGAGGGCTTAACGGCTTTAATCAATGCTTTCAGAGGGGACAAATTAGGAGTAAGTAAAGACAATGCTTGGTTTAAAGAACACTTCCCAAGTGGCAAATACGAAGATGTGGAGGGCTTATGTAAAGTAGTAGACTTAGAAGAAATAATAGAGCAAGATTATAGCCTTACACCTGGTCGCTACGTAGGCGTAAAAATAGACATAGACATGGACTTCGACTATAAAGGACGCATGGCAGAGATTCATACTGAACTAGCCCAACTAAATGAAGAAGCCAATACATTAATGAACCAAATTCAAGCTGTGGAATTATGATGGAAGGATGGACAGAATACAAACTTGCTGAAATTGGTTCATTTAAAAATGGAGTCAATTTTTCATCTGATAAAATGGGAAGGGGAATCTCATTGGTAAATGTAAAAGATATAACTGATAGCCCTTTATTGTATCCTGATAAAATGGACTTAGTTGATCTTGATATTAAAGATCGAAAAGGGGAAGGATATTTAGCTAAAGAAGGTGATATATTTTTCGTAAGATCTTCTGTGAAACGAAAGGGGGTTGGAGCAGTCGGAATGCTGAAAAATAATAATGTGCCTGTTGTTCATTGTGGATTTGTTATAAGGTTTCGATTAAAGTCAAAAGATATCTTGCCACAATTTGCTTTTTATTTGTTTAATACATCATTTAATCGAGAAAAGGTAAGAGGAATCTCTGGAGGTGCAACTATTGTAAATATTTCTCAGGGAAGTCTTAAAATGTTAAAGTTTAAATTTCCCCCACTCTCCACACAACACAAAATAGCCACCATTCTCTCCCGCTATGATGATCTAATAGAAAACAATCTCAAACGCATCCAACTCTTAGAAGAAAAAGCCCAACTCACCTATGAAGAGTGGTTCGTCCGCATGAAATTCCCAGGTCATGAATCAACCCCCATCAATCAAGAAACAGGACTGCCTGAAGGGTGGGAGAAGAAAAAAATTAGCGATCTGGCCGATGTTAAAGGTGGTAAAAGGCTTCCTAAAACACATGAACTTGTTAATTATAAAACTGATTATCCATACATTAGAGTGAAAGATCTAACTTCAGGCAGGATTTCAATTCATGACCTTCGGTTTATTGAAAAAGAAACACATGATTTAATTAATATATATATAATAAGTCATAATGACTTGTATATTAGTATTGCAGGGACAGTCGGGTTAGTTGGTACTATTCCTTTTTTGTTGGACGGGGCAAATCTAACTGAAAACTGTGCTAAAATAACTAATATAAAAGAGTTTTTTTATAAGGAATATATTTGTCTTTACTTGAATAGTCAACGAGGTCAATATCATATTATATCTAGAACAGGAGGCGCATCACAACCCAAGTTAGCCTTATCAAGAATTAAATCTATGCCTATTGTAGTTCCAAATAATGAAATATTGCATTTATTTCATGAAACGATAAATACAATTTATTTAGATATTGAAAATATGTCACTACAGATTAACTTACTAAAAGAAGCCCGAGACATTCTATTACCCCGCTTAATGACAGGTATGATAGATGTGGAGGAATTGTCAGTATCGGGCTTAGCGATGAAAAAAATGTAGGAGAGGGCAGTATATCAGCAGAGGTGATTTTATCCATCATCTTCTAAGCCCCAAAGGGGCTAAATATTCCCAAGAATGGGCGCAGCCCATTCGGATATAGAGCAAAAAATATTAAGCCCTGAAAGGGCGACATTTACATGGGCAAAATGAGTGGGTAAATGATATGTCGCCCTTTCAGGGCTGTTAAAATATGAAATCATCCATAGTGAAGGGCAACTCCCCTTCACTATGGAAATCTTGCCCTTTCAGGGCAATTCTTAGACAAAAGATCAAAAATGAGTTACGAATATTCAGAAGATGGCCTAGTAGAACAAGCCACCCAAGATGTATTAGAAGAGTTGGATTGGCAAGTACTCACTGCATGGAAAAATGAGAGCTTTGGCAAAGACGGTTTATTAGGCAGAGAAAATAAATCAGAAGTCATACTGAGTCGCTACTTATTGCAAGCCTTAGAAAAACTCAATCCCAACTTACCACCAAATGCCTATGAGCAAGCCATCGAGCAAATTAGCCAAAAAGTAGCTGGCAAAAGCTTGGGAAGAATCAATAAAGAAAAAAACGAACTACTTAAAAATGGCGTCCCTGTCAGCTTCACCAATGACAAAGGCGAACTAGTAAAAAAGAAACTCAAAGTTTTCAACTTTAATGACTATACAGATAATCACTTTTTAGCTGTCCGACAATTAGAAGTTGTAGGAGAACTTTACAGTCGCAGACCAGATGTAGTTGGTTTTGTGAATGGAATTCCCTTAGTGTTTTTTGAACTCAAAGCCCATCATACTGACATACGCAATGCCTATACAGAAAATCTAAAAGATTATAAAGACGCCATTCCACACCTTTTCCATTGCAATGTTTTTATCATTTTGAGTAATGGGATAGATGCAAAAGTAGGCACTATCACGAGCCCTTATAAATTCTTTCTGGATTGGAAACGAATAGAGGAGGAAGAAGAAGGCATCGTAAAGCTGGATACCATGCTAAGAGGAACTTGTGCACCAATGCGTCTAATGGACTTGTTTGAGAACTTTCTATTATTTGATGAGTCCAGAGGAGAGGTGAAAAAACTAATGGCTAAAAATCACCAATACATAGGCGTCAATAAGGTAATTGAAAATGTAAAAGATATTGACGATCTCAAAGGGAAGTTAGGAGTTTATTGGCACACACAAGGCAGTGGGAAGTCTTATTCGATGGTTTTCCTTTGCGAAAAAATCCATCGTAAATTAGGTGGTGCTTATACCTTCTTAATCGCTGTAGATAGAACAGAACTAGAAAACCAACTCTATGATACATTTTCAGGCGTAGGTGTAGTTAATGATAAAAACATAGTAGCAGGCAAAAAATCAGGCATCACTGGCCGAGAACATTTACGAGAGTTACTATCAGAGAATCATCGCTATGTATTTACCTTAATCCACAAGTTTTCTATTGATCCTAAAAAGGAATCAGAATATCCACTGATTACTGATAGAAAAAATATTATTGTCATTTCCGATGAAGCGCACAGAACACAAGGCGGCACTTATGCCCGAAATATGCGTTTTCACGGCCTTCCCAATGCCTCTTATCTTGGATTCACAGGAACTCCCATCATCAAAGATGAAGAAGAGTACACCAAAAATATTTTTGGAGAATATGTCTCCGTTTACGATTTTAAAAGGGCCATAGAAGATGAAGCCACACTTCCACTTCGCTATATCAACAAAGGAGAAAAATTAGCTATTGATAATCCCGAATTGGATGAACGTATGGCAACCATTTTGGAGGATGAAAATATTAGTGAAGAACAGCAACAGAAATTGGCTTATCTCTTCCAAAAGAACTATCCCATACTTACCTCAGAACCAAGATTAGACGCTATTGCCAAAGACTTAGTTTGGCATTTTAACGAAAGAGGCTATCAAGGAAAAGCCATGTTTGTGGCGATAGATAAACCTACTGCAGTGAGAATGTACCAACTAATTATGAAATATTGGCCTCAATATTTAAAAGAATTAGAAGATCGTATTAAAAATGCCGAAGATGAACAAGCAGCACAAGAATTAGAAAGGAAATACGCTAAAGTAAGCGAGACAGAAGTTTGCGTAGTGGTCAGTAGCGAACAAAACGAAGTGGATAGATTCCGAAAAATGAATTTAGACATAGCAACTCATCGAAAGAAATTAGTAGAACGTGATTTAGAAAAAGAATTCAAAGATCCTGATAATCCATTCCGTTTAGCCATTGTATGCTCCATGTGGATTACGGGCTTTGATGCGCAATGTGTATCCACTGTATACTTAGATAAGCCCATTAAAGGCCATACCTTGATGCAAACAATCGCCCGTGCCAATAGAGTTTATGATGACGAGAAAGAAAACGGACTAATCGTTGATTACGGAAACGTATATACGCAATTAGAAAAAGCGTATTCTATTTACGGAGAAGCCACCAAAGGTCCAACAGGTGAAAAACGTTCAGGGAAGCCAGTAGAGCAATTAATTGAGTTAGCAAGTGAATTAAAATCCGCTATTCAGGAAGTTAAGAACTATTTGAAGTCTCTCAATTTCAAGCTTTCAGAGCTAAAACAGGCTAAGTTAATGGCTAAGATTGGAAAGATAAAAGAAGCAACGGATTGTGTTTGCTTAAATGAAACTACTCGGACCTCTTTTGAAATTATGGCAAGAAATGTCTTTCGGAAATATAAAGCCTTATATCCCGAAGAACAAGTAAGACCTTTTACTAAAGATTTTAATGCCATCGAAGCCATCTACAAACAGCTCAATCAAAACGTCAAATCTGCTGATGTAACGGAAATTATGATGCAATTGCAAGCCGTTGTGAGCGATAGTATATTTACCCAAGAAAGAACAATAGAAGAGAAGGATCTCGTATATGTTGACCTAAGTACCTTAGATTTTGAAAAACTAAAAGCCGCCTTTGCCAAAGCAGCCCGAAAGAATACTATCACTTATGATTTACAGAAAGCTATAGAAAAGAAGCTCCAACAGATGTTGAAAGAAAATCCTTTGCGCTTAGAATTTTATGAACGTTATCAAGAGATAATTAAGGAATACAATCAAGGCAAGACATTGGAGAATACTGTAAAGGCTTTTGAAAATCTAACTAATTACATTAAAGATTTAACCTTTGAAGAACAAAGAGTCATTCGTGAAAATTTAGGCGATCAAGAAATCCTTGCCATTTTTGATTTATTAAAAGAAGGAAAAGAACTGAGTCAAAAAGA
>JAHDDN010000590.1 GCA_020629335.1 Chitinophagales bacterium
CGTGAGCGCTGAAGTGGAAACTTGACTCAAGAGCTGCGTTTTCATCAGAATCAGAGCCGTGTACTGCGTTTTCGCCTATGCTTGTTGCGTATGCTTTACGGATAGTACCTTCTGCTGCTTCAGCAGGGTTTGTTGCACCGATTAATTTTCTGAAATCTTCTACTGCATTCTCTTTTTCTAAAACAGCCGCTACGATAGGGCCTGAAGACATGAATTCTACTAATTCGCCATAGAAAGGACGTTCTTTGTGTACGGCGTAGAATTCGCCTGCTACTGCTGGGGTCATGTGCGTATATTTCATCGCTACGATTTTGAAACCAGCTTTGTTCATCATTTGTAAGATGTTGCCAATATTGCCTGCTTTTACGGCATCTGGCTTAATCATTGTTAAAGTTCTATTAGTTGCCATTCTGTAAGTTTTTTTAGAATTAAAATTGATGTGCATTTAAAGCTTTTATTAGCTCATTTTTCAAATGCGCTGCAAAATTAGGAATAAGAATAGGAAAATACAGCAGATTTGAAAAGAATTTGTCCTTAGTAGCAATAAAAATCGGGCAATAGCATAATTTTTCCTTAATTTTAAGGTTTAAACATATTAGGGAGTTGTCCAACGCTCTCTTTTTCCCCCTTTACAACTATTTTTTTATGAAAACGATCGATCAGATAAAACAGTTATTATCCCAAAAACAGCGGGTAGTTATTACGAACCATAACAATCCTGATGGGGATGCTATGGGATCGGCACTTGGTTTATACCATTATTTGCTTAACAAGGGCCATGAAGTAGTGGTGGTGGCTCCTACACAATACCCTCATTTCTTACATTTTTTGCCTGGAGATGATACGGTAGTTATTGCTGAGGAGAGTCAAGGAGAGGCTAATCAATTGGTTAAGGATGCCACTTTGATATTCTCTTTAGATTATAATGATTTGAGTCGAATAAACTTTATCTCAAAAAATATAGCTGCTAATACACAGGCGACTAAGATTATGATCGATCATCATCTGGAACCTAAAGATTTTGCGGATATTCAGATCAGCAAAACGACTGCGAGTTCTACTTGTGAGCTAATCTATGACTTAATCGTAGAGCTTGGAGATAAGGAGCTTATTGATCAAAAGATCGCAAAATGTCTTTACACTGGTTTGGTGACAGATACTGGGCGATTTAAATTTGCTTTATTTACTAATCATCCTCACGAAATTGCGGCTCATTTATTGACTAAAGATATCCAGCCTGCTGAGATCAACCGACAATTGTTTGATAATTTCAGTTTGAATGATGTTAAATTTATTGGATTTTGTTTGTCGGAGCGTTTGGAGCTTTTGGAAGAGTTTAACACTGGTATTATACATATTACCGACGAGGACTTAAAACGCTATAATTTAAACTATAAAACCTATGAGACGGGTCCTTTATTGGCTCAGGCCATGAGTATACAAGAAGTAAAGATTTTAGCCTTATTTATAGAAAGAGGTGGGCCTGTTAAGATTTCTTTCCGTACAAAGGAGCATATCAATGTAAGGGCTTTAGCTGCCGAACATTTTGAGGGAGGTGGACATAAAAATGCTGCTGGAGGAAAAACAACCGATATACAAAGTGGAATTTTAAAGTTAAAGTCGGTGCTTCCTCATTATTTTGAAGATGCTGATTATATATCTGCTTCTTAGGAATTCAAGTAATAGCTCTAAATCAATTGTATGAAACGAAAGCCTTACTTGAATAGGATTTGCTTAGCTTTAATGGTATTATTCTTTGCTGCTTGTACAGACGAAAATAATGGCAGCAAGCGTCAAAAAAGCCCTCAGGGTTTATCCTATACTGTGCATCAACATGATGAAACCGCTCGAACGCCAAAATTAGGAGATGTACTGTCATTACACTTGCAGTATCGAGCTGGAGATTCTCTTTATTATGATACTTATCAACAAAAGGAGCCTATAGAATTACGTTATACTCAAGAAATTTTTATTAGTAGTTTTAATGAAGGTTTAGGTTTTATGAATGAGGGGGATAGTGTATCTTTTTATATTCCTATTGGGCAGCTTTATCCTAATCTATCTAAGGCCCCTGAATTTCTTAAAAAACAAAAAGAGGTTGTACAAACCGTAAAATTAGTATCGGTAGAAAGTAATGCTGATTTTAATGGTAAACGAAAAAACGAGTTAGATAAGCAGCGTCTTAAAGAAGAGGCGGCTATAGAGCGATATTTATCTGAAAATAAATTAGTTGGAAAGAAAAATCCAGATGGGATATATTATACCTTGGAAAAGTTAGGCGTTGGCCCTAAGGCTGTTCATGGAGCTATTGTTGTTTTTAATTATGAGGGACGATTATTAGATGGCACTGTGATTGAGAGCAATATGAATAGCAATCGACCTTTCAAGTATGAGTTAGGCTATGGCGGGGTAATTGATGGCTGGGAATATGGTTTAGGCGTATTTAATAAGGGTAGTAAGGGAAAATTATTAGTTACTTCTAATAATGCTTATGGTAGTCGAGGCAGGAAAGGAGCTGTAGCCATTCCAGAAAATGCCACTTTAGTTTATGATATTGAGGTATTGGATATTATTTTCCCTAGATAGCTCCAATAATTAATAAAAAGCAAGATAACAATAAGAAGCCGCTTGGGAATAGAAGTTCTAAGCGGCTTTTTGGTGTGTTATTCTTAGTTT
>JAHDDN010000591.1 GCA_020629335.1 Chitinophagales bacterium
CCTCTTGATTCTATTTTTTGAACAAACCAATCTCTCACATCAGTATCCGTGATATAATTGAATTCAAAACCAATAGAACCACAGTAAAGCTCTTTCAAACGATCTAAAATCTTCTGCAAGCTCGTTTTGCCCATGCCTAATGCAATACCAATGGCAAATTCTTTTGTAAGGTCAGCATCAGATAAACCAAAAAAGTGGAGATCAATATTTGGTTTACGATCTTTTCGTTTTCGGATAGGATTCGTATCGGATAAAAGATGAGCTCTATCTCTATAAGCCTCAATTAAGCGATAAACCTTTAGTTCATCTGCATTAAAAGTCGCATCACCAACAATAGCTGTAGCATGACCATTACTACTACCATTTGTTTGAGATTGAGCAAATTCAAAACCCTCGAAAAATTTCTTCCACTCTGGGTCTACAGAATTAGCATCCGTTTTATAATCATCATAAACAGACTCTATATAGGCGGGATGTGCATTTGCAATGTAATTTTTTGCGTTCATTTTTGTTCATTAAGCAATCAAATAACTGTCAGACTCTTTTACTAAGCTGTCAGTCTTAATTAGTAACTAATACAAATAGTGTGCTAAAGGCATCGTAAATTCTATTTTTAAACAAAAAAAGGCAATGCCCCTAATTTTAGGAGTAATTGCCTCTTTGTCATTGTTGTTGTCTCATAAAAATATAAGTGAATATATAGTTTAAGGGAACAAATTTAGAAAAAAGCAAATCAAATCACAATTTTAAATGCTGGAAAGGTCGCCCGTTAGTAAATAAGAAGTGTACTTTGGGCGTGCCCCGATTATTTTTTGGCCATCGTATGTAGGGGCCGTACCGATGTGTCGGCCCAACGATGGCCAAAAAATAATCGGGTCGGGCTGTCCGCTCTTATGTGGCTATGTGCTTCCTACTCTGCTAAGTGCTGCTTGTCTGCTAAAGCCAGCCATCGCATCACTAAGCGCCGTAAGTCAGCACATGGCCGCCCCATACCGCTACCATCCCTCACGCAGGTTTATCAAAAAATGAGTTTATATTGAAAAGCAAAGCTTCTATGAGGTGCCAAATAACCAGGTATAGGCATATATTCCGTATTCATCGCATTGAATACATGAAAAGAAAATACCGCATCCTCCTCTAAGCGATAAGCCAATATAAAATCTAAAAAGTGGAAATGCTGAGGAGATGTTTGAAAGTAATCATAAAGCCCTGGCACTAAATTATCGCTTAAGCCTTCCACTATATCCGCTAAGTTTTCTGCTGTTTCTTGAGAAGCGGTTCCGCTTTCTACCATATTTGTGACAATCGGTTCTCTGAGCATCCAAGGCTCGAAAAAGAATATTTTATCATAATTAGTAATCGCACTGGAATATCGATAATTGGTAGTAAAGTCCAACTGTCCATAAGACAAATTTAAGCTGGCTCTTGCGAGATGTTCATTACGATACTTAAGTGTACGAGGCTGATCAGGATTGATTTCAAACTCGAAGGAGAATGGATTGGGGAATATAAGCGTATCCAACAAGGCTGTTCCTACATTATAGTTATCGTCTTGGTTTGGATCGCCATTGAGATCAATGGGGTCAATATAAGTATATCCGCCTTGTAAGCCAATATTCAGTGGCCCTATAGACCCCTGTGTTCCTAACATGAATTCTAATCCATTGATGCGTGCATTATTGATATTCTTAGCTTGGAATGGGGCAACTAAATTAAAGAAATCAATAGAATCGGCATCTGCTACCTGAAACTCGATCATATCATCAAATCGCATCTGAAAGGCTGCGATATCCATCATACCCTTCCACTTTCCAAATTTTAATAATTGTCGGATGCCTGCTTCTGCGGAATAGCCTTTTTCTGCCCCTACATTGATATTCGGTACGATCACTAATGCGCCCACCTGTAATTCTGAGTAGCGTTCTGCCACAGAAGGGCTGCGCACCCCTTGCCCAATCGATCCTCTTAAGTAAGTGGCTTTGTGTAAACGAAGATTAGCCCCTGCTCTAAATATCGGTTGATTGACTAATTCTTCCCCTTCTATTTCATCTCTGGCGTAACGAGCACCAGCACTCAGATTGAGCCGATCGCCTATTTTAGCTTCTGCTTGGGTAAATATACCCATTGAACTACCCGTATGATTGCCAAACAAGACCGCTTTTACTCGTGAATAAGTGTAGTTTAGTCCAGATATAAGAGTAAAATTATCTGAGAAGTGATGCGTGTATTGATATTCGTTAAATAAGGTCGCAGAATTGGAGTTGCCACTATCAGTATTTCGGTAACTGATATAATTACGCCCCATATAAAGGTGTTTATTCCCTTTAGGAGTAATGTAGCTGATACGTGGGTCAATAATGACTTTCTCTACGGTTTGGCTAGTGAGGCTGACTTTGCCCTGATATAAAGCGCTGTCAGGGTAAGCATTCCAAGTAACAAAGAGGGCTGATTTCTCAGTACTTAGGCCGATATTCGTACCTATACGTAATCCCTTCCATTTTTCAGGGAAATAGTGGAGAGAAAAATTACCTCTGGCGGTATTTTGAAATTCTTGCTCTCTGTGTCCATCATCTTTGATGAGATCTACTTGTGCGTTGAAATCCAAATTTCCGAATCTTTGGCTGTGAGCGGTATGAAGAGATACACCTA
>JAHDDN010000592.1 GCA_020629335.1 Chitinophagales bacterium
AAACTGAGAAACTCATAAGCTGAACATATATAGTACTTCCTTACTCCTCTTTCATTAAAAGGTTGATAGAAGACATTAAATGAAAGTTTTGATTGAATTGGACGATGACTGTGATATTATCGTTATATTGGTAAGCTAAAGTGCTTCAAACAATGAGCTTTATTTAAATGTTAGTTTATTATGTCGAAAATAATTTCTAAGAAATATGTTGCTGTGCTGTTGTTAACTGCAGGTGTATTGCTGGCAGTGCAGACAGATTATGGAGCGAGTGAGGCTTATGGATTTCATAGTCCCGAGGAATTGAAGCAGTTTATGGTCGATTCTATTACTTTACCAATTGGGGACAATCCTTATTTTGTAGGATCAGGTAAGTGTGAGGGTTGTCATGGTTTTGATAATAATGGAATAGCGAGTTTAGACTCATTAGGGAATGATATTAATGTAGTAGATGATTGGCGAGCTACTATGATGGCTAATTCGGCTAAAGATCCATTTTGGCGAGCGAAGGTGAGTCATGAAGTATTGGTGAATCCAGCTTTGCAGCAGGATATTGAGACCAAATGTACAGCTTGTCATGCTCCTATGGGTCATTTTACGGCTAAGTTTGAAGGGCAAGAGCATTATTCAATTGCAGAAATGATGGCCGATTCCTTGGCTTTGGATGGAGTGAGTTGTGTTACTTGTCACCAGATTAGTAATGAGCAATTAGGTGATTTGAATTCGGGTAATATACTTTTCAATTTAGAAGAGATGTACGGGCCTTATTTTGATGTATTTGAGGGGCCGATGACAGAATTTGTGGGTATTGAGCCTGTATTTGCAGAACACATTTTAGATGCTGGATTGTGTGCGCCTTGTCATTCCTTACTAACAAACACTGTTGATTTAGAAGGGAATGAGACGGGGGATTTATTTGTAGAACAAGCGACTTATCACGAGTGGTTGAACTCTAAGTACAGCACGGAGTTTGTTTCGTGTCAATCTTGCCATATGCCGAGATTACAGGATTCTGTGGTGATTTCTTCTAATTATATCAATTTGGAGGCACAATATGGTTATGGGCTACATGAATTAGTGGGGGCCAATACCTTCATGCTCAATTTGATGAAAGATAATATTGAGGAATTAGGTATTACGGCTACAGAAGAAAACTTTGATGCTACTATAGAGGCGACTATGGAGATGTTGCAGCAAAAATCAATAGAGATAGATTTAACTCCAATTGCTTTGTATAGCGATACCGCTAAATTTGCCTTGAGTATATTGAATAAGGCGGGACATAAATTTCCTTCGGGTTATCCAAGTAGAAGAGCATTTGTAGAATTCGTAGTATTAGATGTTGAACTGGATACTTTATTCAAGTCTGGTGCACTGCAATCAGATTATGAAGTGGAAGGGCACGATGCTCATTTTGAACCGCATCATAAGATCATTACTCAAACAGATCAGGTACAGATATATGAATTTGTATTGGGTGATGTGGAAGGTAATTTTACGACTCTTTTAGAGCGTGCTGCTATTGCCTTAAAAGATAATCGCCTCCCTCCTATTGGTTTCTCTATTAATCATGAAGTCTACGATACCACTCAGATTGTTGGGGCGGCTTATACGGATGCTAACTTTAATTGGGAAGATGAAACTGAGGGAAGTGGAAAAGATGTAATATACTACCATATACCAATGAATGCTTATGAAGGCGATATTAGCGTATCTGCAAAGATTTATTATCAAGCATTACCACCAAAGTGGATGGCAGAGATGTTTGCAGAAAGTACGCCAGAGATTGATTTGTTTAGAGATATGTATGATCAGACAGATCAAACACCAGTCTTAGTAAAAAGCGAGTATTTAGAAAATTTAAATGTTGCGTCTATTTCAAATATACAAGAACACTTATTAGCCGCTTCTATTAAGCTTTATCCTAATCCAAGTCCTGATGGACAATTGACTATTGATATTCCTAATAGTATTGGGCTGCTTCAAATTCGTCTATTGAGTAGTGATGGTAGACTTATACAATCTTATGATACTGCAGAAGGCATAGAACTTCCAGAAGCTAATGGTATTTATTTAGTAGAAATTATTACGACGGAGGGTAAATTCGTTAAGAAAATAGTGAGATGATAATTTATAGTCCACCACATCGAAATTTGTGAATTTTGATGAGCTATTTTCTCGCCTCGCTGCGTTAAAAAGCCTCACCAACGCGATGCGTTGCCTTCGTTTTTCGCCTTGCGAGTCAAAAAAATAGCTTCGTCAACTTTTCACAAATCCTGCCGTGGTGGACTATAAACAGCGCTATAAAAGAAAAAGCATTGACCCATTTGAGGTGAGGTCAATGCTTTTATAGGCTTAGTTATGAATGATTGTAAAAAAAAATGTAGTAGTTGTTAGTAATCTAAACAAACAAATTCTTTAAGATTTAGAATTTATCTTGCAGTATTACTTAATAATCAGCTTGTTGCTGTAAATCTTTTTTCCATTATTTACTTGAATTAAATAACTACCTTTTGCTAAATGGCTTAAATTCAAGCTATTGCTTTGTTGAGCAATAAATTGGTCTTGATACACTTTTTGACCAAGTACATCAAATATAGTAATATTCAGCTTATTTTCAACATTTTCAGCTAATATAAGGCTT
>JAHDDN010000077.1 GCA_020629335.1 Chitinophagales bacterium
AAAATTAAATTGCTGATTATCAAAACTTTAGACTTTTTAACTGTCAAAGTCAGGATGACATTGCCCCAGTTTTTGGTGGTTGAGAATGAAAAAAAATAATCAAAAAAGCCCCCTAAATTCATCTGAATTTAGGGGGCTTTTTTTTTACTTGTTAAGGCATTATCCGAAGTTAAACATATCCTTCATTTTATCGAAGAAGTTCTTTTCGCTTGATGTTGGGTTGGGTTGGAAGTTTTCAGACTCTTTGAGTTTTTCCATGCTTTCCTTTTCCTTTTTATTTAAGGTCTTCGGAACCCAGATATTAACGGCGATTAGTTGGTCGCCTACTCCATATCCGTTAAGCGCTTGAATACCTTTCCCTTTGAGTCGGAATATTTTGCCTGGCTGAGTACCGGCAGGGATTTTAATTTTAGCTTTACCTGTTAAGGTTGGAACTTCAATAGAAGTACCTAAAGCGGCATCAGCAAAGTTGAGGTATAAGTTATAGATCACATTATTGCCGTCTCTACGGAAGTGCTCATGTGGTATTTCCTCAATACCGATGATTAAATCACCTGGAGGAGCGCCACGTTCTCCTATATTACCTTTGCTACTCATAGAAAGCTGTACGCCTTCACTTACACCTCCTGGAATATCAATGGTGATTTTTTCTTCTCCATATTGACGACCTTCTCCATTACAGCTTGAACATTTGTTCACGATTACTTTACCAGCACCGTGGCATTGTGGACAAGTAGAAGTCGTTTGCATTGGGCCTAAGATTGTATTGGTAACACGTCGTACAGATCCAGCGCCATTACAAGTACTACAGTTTTGAGAACTGCCATCTTTGGCTCCAGAACCTTTACAGGTACCACAAGCAACATGTTTCTTTACCTTGATTGTTTTAGAGGTGCCTGTAGCAATTTCTTCCATGGTCAGTTTTACACGGACACGTAGATTACCTCCTTTACGAGTTCTGGTTCTTGTACGGGTTCCGCCTCCTCGACCGAATCCTCCACCGCCACCACCGAAGAAGTCGCCGAAAATATCGCCAAAGTTTTCGAATATGTCATCCATATTCATATTGCCACCGCCGCCGAAGCCACCGCCACCGCCAGGACCGCCGACACCGGCATGGCCAAAGCGATCATAGCGAGCTTTTTTCTCTGCATTGCTTAATACTTCATAAGCTTCTGCGGCTTCTTTAAATTTTTCCTCCGCCTCTTTATCGTCTGGGTTGCGATCGGGGTGGTATTTTAGGGCTACCTTACGGTAAGCTTTTTTTATTTCCTCTGCTGAGGCCCCTTTGCTAACGCCAAGGATTTCGTAGTAATCTCTTTTTGCCATGATAATTATTTGCCCACTACAACTTTGGCGTAGCGAATGATTTTGTCGTTCATATAGTAACCGTTTTCGATTACATCAATAATTTTACCTTTTTGATCGTCAGAAGGAGCAGGTATTTCAGTCAGTGCTTCATGATATTCTGTGTCAAATACTTCACCGATTGCCTCCATTTTTTTTAAGCCTCTTTGTTGAAGGGAATTCAGTAATTTTTGATAGATCAATCCGAAGCCTTCCTCCTTAGCGCTATCTTCGTCGCCACTCGCTTTAAAAGCTCTTTCGAAGTCATCTATTATAGGTAGTAAAGTTAATATGACATCCTTACCAGCAGTCTTAGTTAACTCGATTTTTTCTTTAGCAGTACGTTTTTTATAGTTGTCAAATTCTGCAAATATTCGGACATACTTATCTTTTAGTTCCCCTAATTCTTGCTTTAAGGCATCTTTTTCTTCTACTAGTTTATCTTTTTCTGAGGGTTTTTTCTTCATAAAGTTATCGAAGAAGCCTTTCTTCTCCTTAGGAGCCGCTTCTCCTTCTGTATTATCTTGCTCCTCCAATATTTCTTCACCTTGTTCCTCTCCTTCTTCTGAGTCTATATCTATATTGATTTCGATTTTCTCTTGGCCTAATTCTTCATTGAGTATTTCATCTTGCTCTAATGATTCATTTTCTAAGCCGTCTGTAACTTTAATATTCTTTTTACTCATTGCGATATATTATAAATGTTTATTTATTGCCAGTAAATTTTACATACACCCTTTGTCAAAATTCCTGCCAGTTCAAATAATAGGACAAACTGGCGGAAATCTTTAAAAGTCACTGATAAAATGGCAGTTAATTTTCTGCCAACTGACGTCTTAGCGCATAAGTTAGTTGTTGGTAACTAAGATTTTCGCCTATGATTACCCCATTAGCATTAACGAGATAGGAGGTGGGTATCTGCGTAAATTGGAAGGTGGTACTTAGATCTGAGTCCATTCCTTCTAAGTCACTTAATTGAGGACTCCAAGGAAGCTCATCTTTTTGGATGGCCTTGAGCCACTTATCTTTTTCTTGATCCATAGAAACAGCATAGATTTCAAATCCATCAGGTGCATTTCTGAATGTTTCGTCTTTGTATAGTTCATAGATTTGTTTGAGGGTCGGGTGTCCTTCTCTACAGGGGCCACACCAAGAGGCCCAAAAATAGACTAATACGATTTTGTCTTTAATATCTGTCAATGCGACTTCTTTACCATTGACGTCTGGGACCGATATGGGAGGGCATTCGACACCGATTCGTAGGTCGTTGAAGTAGGATTTGCAAGAGGATAGGCTTAATAGTAATATAAGTATTGTGATTAAGTATGGTTTCATAGTTTGATTTTCAAGTAGGAATATTTATTGTTCCTTAATTGAAAACAAAGGTAAGGATTACTAGGTTTTAGTAGATAGTTAAAAAATAAAAATTAAGCCGCTTGATTTATTTCAAATTGTTTTTTGGGTTTGTATTTGAAGACTTTGGCGATGATATTAGTTGGGAAGCTTTGTAGGGCGACATTATAGGCTCCTACGACATTATTATAGGCTTTTTGGGCTTCTTCTATTTCGTTATTAGTGTTATTCCATTGGGAATTTAGTTCGATGAAATCTTTGTCGGTTCTTACTGCTGGATAGGCGTAGGCTGTTTGGAAGAGATCTTCCATTGCTTTGCTAAGTTCGTTTTCAGCGGTTACTTTTTGGTTGATATTGGAGTGTCGGGCAGTTGCTTGGTGTCGCCAATGGTTGACGGATTGGATATATGCGTCATCTTCTCCTATACTTGGCTTGATGATTTGTATGATACTTGGAATGAGTTCGTATCGTTTTTTTTGGAGCTCGTGTATAGAGTTAAACACGGTATTGGAATGTCGTGTTTTTCGTAGCAGGGAAGTAGCTAAGGTAATAACTATGCTAAGTAGTATGACGATTATGATGATATAAATCATAGTGTTTTAGTAATGATTTTTGGCTTAGGGATGGGAGTGGTCTGTGGTGTTTAAGTAGAGATAAGGCATGCCTTATCTCTACTTAAACACCATATAAAAAACGTATAGCCAGACCCGAAAGGGAAGCCCCAAAGCTATTCAAATATAACGATTATATTGCAATTATTCGCTTTTAATGGGACTTTTTCTTTTAATTAGTGTTTCCATTGGGAAGTCTTTGTAATCTTCTTCTATGGTCGCTAGTGTATCGAATAATTCATTGTGCTCTAAGGTGGTGACAAGCTTGAGTCTATAGGCTTTGATGCCTGGCAGGCCTCTGAAATAATTGGTGTAATGTCGACGAGTTTCGAGTACACCTAAGCGATCACCTTTCCATTCGATAGATTTTTGTAGATGAGTGCGGGCCACTTCTACCCTTTCTTTAATGGTCGGAGGGGGAAGGTGCTCGCCTGTTGCAACGTAGTGTTTGATTTCTCTGAAGATCCAAGGATATCCGATAGAGGCACGGCCTATCATGATGCCATCTACACCATAGCGATTTTTGTATTCGACGGCTTTTTCGGGCGAGTCAATATCGCCATTTCCAAAGACGGGAATATGTATTCTTGGATTATTTTTTACTTCTCCTATTAGAGTCCAGTCGGCTTCTCCTTTATACATTTGCTTACGGGTTCGTCCGTGTATGGAGATAGCTTTGATGCCTACATCTTGAAGGCGTTCAGCTACTTCAACGATGAACTTGGTTTCCTCATTCCAACCTAGGCGAGTTTTTACAGTAACGGGTAAATTGGTTGCTTTGACGATCTCAGAGGTCAGCTCGACCATTCTGGGTATATCTTGTAGGATACCAGCGCCAGCCATTTTGCAAGTAACTTTTTTGACTGGGCAGCCATAATTGATATCTAGTACATCGGGATTAGAACGCTCTACGATTTCAGCAGTTTGGCGCATAGAATCGAGATTAGAGCCAAAAATCTGGATACCGATGGGTTGTTCTTCCTCATAAATATCCAATTTTTGCATACTTTTGAAGGCGTCTCGTATGAGGCCTTCGGAGGAAATGAACTCTGTATACATCATATCTGCACCATATCGTTTGCATAGTGCACGAAATGGTGGGTCACTTACATCCTCCATAGGAGCGAGCAATAGTGGAAAGTCCCCTAATTCTATGTCTGCTATTTTAGCCATTATTCAATGAGTCTTTGTTTTTTGCAAAGATAAGCTATATTTTGCAACACTTACTTATAATTATAACAAAGACGTTTTAAAAGAAGCTTATGTCAAAATCGGAATTTGGGATTAGTCATCTATCCTATTGGACGCAATTGGTGGCCTTAGTATTAGTTACTTTAGCGGGTTTATCGATAGGCGGAATAATTGTTACAGCAATTTTAGGAGCGGTTGGTATTGATGGATCAGATATGACTACGATTACAGATTCGAATATCAATGTGTATCGGGTGATGCAGATTTTTATGCATACTTGTATGTTTATGTTGCCTGCTTTGGCCTTTAGTTATTTAAAGAATAGAGATTTTTCCTATTTGAAGCTTACTTCCGATTTTCATCCTACACCTGTTTCTTATGTTGTTTTTGCTGGTATTGCGGCCTTGCCAGTATTGGGTGCTTTATTACAACTCAATCAGGAGATGGTTTTGCCAGAGTTTTTACACGGTATAGAAGAGTGGATGCGGAGTTCAGAGGATAGTATTAAGGAGATGACAGAGAAGTTTTTGGTGATGAATAATGTGGGGGAATTTGCCTTGACGATGTTAATGGTTGGGGTAATGCCTGCTATTGCTGAGGAGTTTTTATTTCGGGGTTGTTTACAGCGATTATTTCGAGAATGGACGAAGCGGCCTCATTTGTCAATTTGGTTGTCAGCAGCAATATTTAGCTTTATTCACTTTCAATTTTATGGTTTTGTTCCTCGTATGTTAATGGGTGCATTTATGGGCTATTTGTTTTATTGGAGTGGAAATTTATGGTATCCAATTTTAGCTCATTTTGTTAATAATGGCTTTCAAGTATTAGTTTATTATCTAAATGATTTAGGCTTATTTGGAACCGACTTAAAAGATTTAGATGTTGAAGGAGTAAGTAGTACAGCTAATGGCAGCTTAATAGGGGCAATCTTATTAGGAGGTTTGTTGTTAAGTATATTTACATATTTGTATTACCAATTTTTTCAGAACAGAGAAGTATTGTTAAATACTTCTCGATAAAACAACAATCATGGTAAAGAGTAAAGGAAATTGGGTAAAAGTGTATGCTAGTGCACAGAGACATTTAGTTGAAATCGCTAAGGCTATTTTAGCAGAAGAAGGGATAGAGAGTGTGGTATTAAATAATCAGGATTCAGCCTATATCACTTTCGGTTATATAGAGCTTTATGCGAATAAAGAAAATGCTTTAAGGGCTTCGAATATCCTTAATAATAGCGATTTATGACGGATATTCAGGGAAGAGCATTGGTAGGCTTAGTATTCGCAATAGTGGTGATTGGTGGAATTTATTGGAGTCAATGGACTTTATTTCTACTCTTTTTTATTGTTGGAATGTTTTGTTTGTGGGAATTTACCAATATGATTGAAAAAATTCCGTCTTATTTAGAAGTCCAACGATTCAAAGGCAAAGGCCCGCTTTTAGGAATAGGTGGTATCGTATATGCTCTGATAGGCTTAGCTTTTTTGGGGCAAGTTCCTTGGTCAATTGCGATAGCAGTTAGTCTACCTTTGTTTTTTATCCTTTTTGTAATGGAATTATTTGCTAATAGTACTAATCCTTTTACAAGAATAGGCCTACATTTGATAGGTTTGATCTATATCATCATACCTTGCGCATTAGCTAATGGTATCGCCAATGTTAGTGGAAGTTTCGAACCTAACTTTATCATGGGGGTCTTATTAATGATATGGTGTAATGATAGCTGGGCTTATCTGGTAGGCCGACAAATAGGTAAAACGCCCTTATTTACGAGAGTCTCGCCTAAAAAAACATGGGAAGGTAGTATGGGAGGAGCAGTATTTACCTTAATAGCTGGCGGAATAATCAGCTATTTATTTCCAGAATTGTTAATAATGGATTGGTTGATACTGGCCTTAATAGTCGTTTTATTCGGTTCTACTGGCGATTTAATTGAGTCTTTACTGAAGAGAAGCGTTAAAGTAAAAGACTCCAGCGGCTTACTTTTATACCACGGTGGCTTCTTAGATCGTTTCGATGCAATGATTTTTTGTTTACCTTTTGTTTTTTCCTTTTTATATTTGCGCTTTCATTATTGATAAAAAAGAGTGCCTTTTTCTAAGGACTGACGTCCTATGTATTTATAATACATAAAGCTTTTGGTCGTTTAATATCAAACTAAAGTGCTCATTTTTTGTTAAATTTACCAGCTGTATTATCAAAATAATACTTGATTTAATTATGAAGATACATAGAGAAGGATATAAAATATTGGGGGGAATGCTGTTGATGATGCTTACTATCAACGCCTTAGCATATTTTTTGCTATCAGATTACCCATTATTTTTAATGCTAGTAATGTTTTTGTCATTGATAAAAGTTTTCCTAGTGGCGTATTTCTTTAGAAATCCCCACTTTGTTCCAGAAAAGGTAGAAAACAACATATTAATGGCTCCCGCAGATGGACGAATTGTTGCTATAGAAGAGGTAGAAGAGCCTGAGTATTTTAAAGATAAGCGTATTCAAGTCTCTATCTTTATGTCTCCTGCCAATGCACATGTCAATAGAAATCCAATCGATGGTAAAGTTGTTTATTCACAATATCATCCAGGAAACTATATGGTAGCATGGCACCCAAAGTCATCCACCCTTAACGAACGTTTTACGACTGTTATTCAAACAGAAACAGAGGAAATGGAGATTTTAGTCCGTCAAATTGCAGGCAAATTAGCAAGAAAAATCTCTAATTACTTAGAGGTTGGAGAAACAGTAGAGCAGGGAAATGAATTAGGTTTCATTAAATTTGGTTCAAGAGTTGATTTGTTTTTACCACTGGATGCTAAAATCAATATAGACTTAAAGGATAGAGTGAAGGCTGGTAAAACCGTTTTAGCTGTTTTAAAAGATTCGCCAAACTCCCTCTTCTTCGACTAAAATTCATTGTATCTGATGAGATTCGCTTACTTGCTTATTTTTTTACCCTTTTTCATTGCTTCTTGTGGTGATGGAGACCTCATAGAAATCGAAGGGGTAGAAGAATTATCTATTCCTTATTGTAGCGACTTCATGGATGAAGAGTACCTAATCGATAATGAAGAGGATTATGTACTATTCAGAACACAGTACGCTGATACAAATGCTTGTGAAGTGCATGGATTTCCTTCTATCAACTTTGAAGAACGAACCCTCATAGGCAAATTAACCACTAATACAGCCTGTAGTACCACCAACAACAGAGTGGTCTTTGCTGATCCAGCCGAAGAACGCTATCTATACCAAATTAACATATTCCCAAGTGGTGATTGTGAAACCATAATTACGAATATGAACTTCATCACTATTCCCAAATTGCCAGAAGGCTACGGAATCGCCTATGAAGTCAATTAATCATTTAATGTACTGATTGACACAATTCAACTAATACACCATTCGTATCCTTCGGATGCAAAAAGCAAATCAACTTATTATCAGCCCCCTCTTTAGGCGTATCATTTAACAAACGATAGCCTTTAGCCTTCATTTCTGCCATACTTTCCAATATATTCTCGACCTCAAAAGCTAAATGATGTATCCCCTCTCCACGTTTAGCAATAAATTGGGCAATTGGACTATCATCATCAGTAGCAGCCACTAACTCAATTTTAGTGTTATTGGCGTCAAAAAAAGAAGTTTTTACATGCTGATCCTCAACCTCTTCTTCCTTATAGCGTTTATATCCTAATAGGTCCGCAAATAAATCATTCGACTTTTGAATGTCTTTAACAGCTATGCCTATATGCTCTAATCGTTTTATCATCATAAAGTTTTTATCTATTTAGAACCAATCTAAATAAAAAAGCGTTACCTTTGTAGACTGGCAAACAAAATTAACGAATTAGGTGTTTTCAGCCTATGTTTTATTGAAAAATATTAAAATTACTGATCACCTTTGTGTTATATTCTAAGTACACTGTAACATAAATTTTTTAATATTTTGGTCAAGGCTATTTTTAAATTTAGCAAGGCAAATTTGACGAGAATAGCCGTGCTTATTTAAGGAGAATTTAACGCAGTCTAAATTTAAAAAGAGACCACCAAAATTAAAACTTAATTATGTTACAGTGTACTAAGAGGTAACAAACAAAATTAATTTAAATAATGAGCGACTTAAAATTACCAATCTATTTAGACAACAGCGCTACTACGCCTGTTGATCCTCGTGTATTGGAAGCTATGATCCCTTACTTCACTGACCATTGGGGAAATGCAGCAAGCAGAAATCACCCTTTTGGCTGGCAAGCAGAAGAAGGTGTAGATTATGCCAGAGAGCAAATTGCTGGATTAATCGGAGCTAATCCTAAAGAGATTATCTTAACTTCAGGAGCTACTGAAGCAGATAATTTAGGACTGAAAGGCGTCTTCGAAATGTATGCTCGTCGTGGAAATCATATTATTACTGCTACCACAGAACACAAAGCAGTTTTAGATACTTGCAAAATCTTAGAAAAGAAAGGCGCAGAAGTTACTTATTTGGAAGTCAAAGGCGATGGAATGATCGACTTAGATGAACTGAAAGCGGCTATGACTGATAAAACGATTCTAGTTTGTATCATGTTTGCCAATAACGAAATAGGCGTTGTTCAGCCTATTGCAGAAATGGCTAAAATAGCACATGAAGGCGGCGCCCTATTCATGACGGACGCAACACAAGCAGTTGGTAAAATTCCTGTAGATGTCAATGAACTAGGAATTGACCTAATGGCATTTACTGCACACAAAATGTATGGCCCTAAAGGAGTCGGCGCACTATACGTAAGACGTAAAAACCCAAGAGTCAAAGTAACGGCTCAAATGGATGGCGGTGGCCACGAAAGAGGCATGCGCTCAGGTACACTCAATGTACCAGGTATCGTAGGCTTCGGCAAAGCTTGTGAAATCTGTAAAGAAGAAATGGAATCAGAAGCAGAAAGATTATCCGTATTGCGTGATAAGCTGGAAACTTCACTCTTAGAACTAGAGGAATCAGTAGTAAACGGAAATACAGAACACCGTATGCCGCATATTTCCAATATTTCCTTTAAATTTGTAGAAGGCGAAGGCTTAATGATGGGCTTTAACCAAAATATAGCCGTATCTTCAGGTTCTGCCTGTACATCCGCCTCTTTAGAACCTTCTTACGTCCTAAAAGCTTTAGGATTAGATGATGAGTTAGCTCATTCATCTCTTCGTTTTAGCCTTGGCCGATTCACCACAGAAGAACAAATTGATTATACCATAGAACAAGTCAAAAAAGCAGTCAACAAAATGAGAGATCTAAGCCCACTTTGGGAAATGCACCTCGAAGGAGTTGACATCTCAAGCATCGAATGGTCTGATCATTAATCCTAAATAAAAATCAACTTAAAATAATAATAATATGGCATATTCAAAAAAAGTAATCGACCACTACGAAAACCCAAGAAACGTTGGGACACTCAAAAAAGATGAGAAAAACGTAGGTACTGGACTCGTTGGTGCTCCAGAATGTGGAGACGTAATGCGTCTACAAATCCAAGTAGATGACGAAACAGGCATGATCCAAGATGCTAAATTCAAAACTTTCGGTTGTGGCTCTGCCATCGCTTCTTCTTCTTTAGCTACAGAATGGCTAAAAGGCAAAACAATAGACGAAGCCCTAGCTATCGACAACATGGATATTGTAGAGGAGCTAGAATTACCACCAGTAAAAATTCACTGCTCAGTACTAGCCGAAGACGCTATCAAAGCAGCGATCAACGACTATAGAGTAAAAAACGATATGGAAGCAATCGAATTCGAAGAAGGTATCGTACACTAATCTATTAACCCTAAAAATAGCAGCATGATAGCAATCTCAGATAAAGCTAAGGCTAAAGTAGAGAGCCTCAGAAAAGGCGAAGAACTAGGAGAAGACTACTTCATCCGCGTCTCTGTCGTAGGAGGTGGCTGCTCTGGTTTATCCTACAAAATGGATTTTGACAACGAGACCCAAGCAGACGATCAAGTGTTTGAAGACAAAGGAATCAAACTGGTCACCGACCTAAAAAGCTTCCTCTACCTCTGCGGCACAGAACTCGATTTTTCCGACGGACTCAACGGCAAAGGCTTCCATTTCGTCAACCCCAATGCATCTCGTACTTGCGGTTGTGGAGAAAGTTTCGCCGTCTAAATACATCGAATAAAACGAAAAAAGGCCATTTCCCAATAAAGGAAGTGGCCTTTTTAATTTGGGGCTTCCCCTTTCTAACTTTTTCATGCGACCTGTAGGGGGGCACCTATGTGTGCGCCCTCGCATGAAAAAATTAGAAAGGGTCGGGCTGTCCGCTCTTATGTGGCTATGTGTCCGCTACTACGCTAAGTGCTGCTTGTCTGCCCTTCGGGCCAGCCATCGCATCACTAAGCTCCATAAGCGGCCCCATTGACGCCACATACCGCTCCCATCCCTAAGCCAGTTTTTTAGTAAGTTAGTAGAAGGTCTATTAGTAAGTTAGCAGTAGGCCTATTAGCGAGCGTAGCGAGCAGTATCCGTCTGATAGTGAGCGATCTGCAAGCGAGCAAAGCGAGCGTAAAACTATGGACCATCGACTATGGACTATGGACAAAACCCATCTGCAAGCGAGCAAAGCGAGCGGTCTCCCGTCTGACAGAGAGCGAAGCGAACGATCTCTCATCAAGCAAAGCGAGCGGTCCCTCATCTGTCAGCGAGCAAAGCGAACAATCTTTAAAAGCCCAAAAACTTGCCAAACCCCAATACTCTGCCTATTTTTGGGTGTATTTTCAAAAAAAACACAACACTAAACATACATGACAAGTATTCCTCTATTTCAAGTAGATGCTTTCACATCCAATCGATTTGAAGGTAATCCTGCTGCCGTATGCCCATTAAATGAATGGTTAAGCCCCTCACAAATGCAACAAATTGCTAGTGAGAATAACCTTTCAGAGACCGCCTTTTTTGTGAAAAATGGCAATCAATACGACATCAGATGGTTTACACCTGAAAATGAAATTGACTTATGTGGTCATGCCACCTTAGCCAGTGCCCACGTACTTTTTGAGCATTTAGGATATGAGGATCAAAGTATCATATTTGAAAGCCATATTAGTGGACAACTCATTGTCTCTAAAAATGAAAGTTTATATCAAATGGACTTTCCTGCTTGGGAGGTAGAACTAGCCGAGGTACCTGAAGAATTATTAGAGGCATTAGATCGACCACCTGTAGCCGTCTATCGTTCTCAAAGAGACTTTTTAGTGCTATATGAATCAGAGGAAGACATCAAAGCAATCGAGCCGAAGTTTCACTTGATCAAAAAAATAGAAAATGCCTCAGGAATTATCATAACAGCAAAAGGAGAAGAGGTAGATTTTGTCTCTCGATTCTTTGCACCAGATTTTGGAGTAGATGAAGATCCTGTAACAGGATCAGCCCACTGCACCTTAATCCCATTTTGGGCAAATCGACTCAAAAAAAACATATTAGAGGCGAAGCAGCTTTCTGCAAGAGGAGGAGAAATTCACGGAGAATTTCTAGGAGAAAGAGTACTAATAGCAGGAAGTGCCGTAACCGTCATTAAAGGAGAATTGTATCTTTAAGTAATGATACAAAATCTTTAACTTCAAATGCCTATTTTATTTTTTTATCATTACTAAGCAATGAATATAACCACAGAAGAAAAACAAGAAGTTGTCATTAAATTCGCAGGAGACTCTGGGGATGGAATGCAGCTTACAGGGAATGAATTTACTCGTAATACCGCTTTAGAAGGAAGTGATATAGCAACTTTCCCTGATTTTCCAGCAGAAATTAGAGCACCACAAGGAACGCTGGCAGGTGTGTCAGGTTTTCAATTACACTTTGGTAGTCGAGAGTTATTCACCCCTGGAGATGCTTATGATGTGCTAGTAGCGATGAATGCAGCAGCCCTCAAAAGCAATATTGATCGCCTTAAAAAAGGAGGGATTATCATCGCCAATATAGCTGGCTTTGATAAAAAAAACCTCCGATTAGCTAAAATAGAAGAGGGCGATAACCCCTTAGAAAATGATTCTTTAAGCAATTATAGTGTATATGAGGTAGACGTTACCAAACTCACTCGTGAGTGCCTAAAAGAAAGCCCCTTAGGAACCAAAGAAAAAGACCGCTCCAAAAATATGTTCGTATTGGGATTCCTCTATTGGATGTACAATCGAAAAATGGATAGCAGCATTAATTTTTTAAATGAAAAATTTAAGAAGCGTACAGATATTTTAGAGGCAAATTTAAAAGTGATGAAAGCAGGTTATCACTATGGAGAAACCACCGAAACTTTCACGACTCGATATAATATTGGTTCAGCTAAATTAGTTCCAGGTACTTATAGAAGTATTATGGGGAATCAAGCTACCGTATTAGGCTTAATCACCGCCGCCCGAAAAGCTAACTTAAAGCTATTTTATGGCTCTTATCCCATTACACCTGCCTCAGATATCCTACACCAATTAGCTCGACATAAAAACTATGGCGTGCGTACATTCCAAGCGGAAGATGAGATTGCAGCCGTTTGTGCGGCTATTGGTGCTTCTTATGGTGGCGATTTAGCCATTACAGGTACTTCAGGGCCTGGTGTAGCACTCAAAGCCGAAGCGATCGGCTTGGCACTCATGTTGGAGCTACCTTTATTAGTCTGTAATATTCAGCGAGGAGGCCCATCAACAGGCCTACCTACTAAAACAGAACAAGCAGATTTACTACAAGCGCTTTATGGTAGAAATGGGGAATGTCCGATGCCAGTAATTGCTGCTTGCTCACCAGCAGATTGTTTTGAGACCGCTTTTGAAGCTTGCAAGATTACGCTACAACATATGACTCCTGTGATGTTCCTAAGTGATGGTTATATTGCGAATGGGGCAGAGCCTTGGCGTTTTCCTAAAGCAGCAGATATCCCATCAATAGAAGTGAAATTTAAAAAAGAATTAGCAGAGGGAGAAATATTCTATCCTTATGCAAGAGATGAGCGTTTAGTCAGAGAATGGGCTATTCCAGGTACGGCTACGCTAAGCCACCGTTTAGGAGGTTTGGAGAAAGAGGATCTGACAGGAAATGTTTCTTATGATCCAGCGAATCATCAAAAGATGATTCGTATTAGAGCAGAAAAAGTCGCTAAAATAGCCGACTTCATCCCAGATCAAAAAATTGATGCTGGCCCTGCCAAAGGCAAAGTATTAGTAATGGGTTGGGGGTCCACTTATGGAGCGATTAAGTCAGCGGTAAGAGATTTACTTTTAGAAGGATATGAAGTAGCTCATACACATTTACGTTATCTAAATCCATTTCCTAAAAACTTAGGCGAGATATTAGATGCTTATGAGCATATTGTCATTCCAGAAATGAATGAAGGGCAGTTAGCCAGTGTGATTAAAAGCCACTTCTTAAAAGAAGTGATTTCTTATAATAAAGTACAGGGAGTACCAATTACAAGAGCAGAGTTATTTGATTTTGTAAAAGGCATTTTGAGCCAAAAATAAACGTATGACAACAGATTTGAATTATAAACCTAAAGACTTTGCTACAGATCAGGATGTACGTTGGTGCCCTGGTTGTGGAGATTACTCTATTTTGAAGCAAATGCAAAATATATTACCTCAAATTGGGGTTAAAAGAGAAAACATCGCGATCATTTCTGGAATTGGTTGTTCTTCTCGTTTTCCTTACTACATGGAGACTTATGGAATGCACTCTATTCATGGGCGTGCACCAGCAGTGGCTTCAGGTTTGAAAATAGCGAATCCTGATTTGAGCATATGGATCGTTACGGGAGATGGAGATGGATTATCTATTGGAGGGAATCATATCATTCACTTACTAAGGCGTAATCTAAATGTCAGTGTGATGCTGTTTAATAATCAAATTTATGGCCTAACAAAAGGACAATATTCTCCGACTTCAGAAGTTAATAAAATTACTAAATCTACCCCAGTTGGCTCTATTGATCATCCGATTAACCCATTAGCTTTAGCGATGGGAGCTGATGCTTCTTTTATTGCTCGTTCGATGGATAGAGATCCTAAGCATTTACAAGCCATGTTAAAGCGTTGTCATGCACATAAAGGAACCTCTCTATTAGAAATTTACCAAAATTGCAATATTTTTAATGATGGTGCATTTTTTGCCTTTACGGATAAAGCGACTAAGCAGGATACCAGTATTTTTCTAGAGGATGGGCAGCCATTGATATTTGGTACGGAGGCTAATAAAGGAATCAGATTAGATGGCTATCGTCCAGTTATTGTAGATTTGGACGAGTATGCTAAAGAGGATTTATGGATACATGATGAAAAGGATCATTATAAAGCGAGTTTATTAAGCCGTTTCTTTAGTGATCCTAGTTCCCCTAATTTTATGCCTCGTCCTTTTGGTGTCTTTTATGCTATTGAACGTCCTTGTTATGAGGATATGTTGCATGAGCAGCTAAATTACGTTATTGAGAAAAAGGGAGATGGCGATTTAGATGCCTTATTAGCAGGTAGTCAGACTTGGGAAATTAGTGCTTAAATCGCTTTTAATAATAATTAATTTATGTTTAGAAATTTAAGACGATACTTTTATCAATATTTTTTAAATAAGGAGCTGAAGCATTTTACAAGAGAGGCGGAAGTAACTAATTTGAAAGAGGCGCAGTATATTGGCATTTTGTTTAATGCTACGGATGGCACAAACTTATCTATTATTAGAGATTATGTCAAAAAGCTTACTCAACAAAAAAAGAAGGTAAAGGTATTAGCATTTGTGGATGAAAAAAATCCTAATACAGATTTAGAGTTTAAGGTTTTTTCTCGTAAAAATATTAATTGGCATTTGAATCCTAAGGGAGACGAAGTGCAATCTTTTATGAAAGAACCTTTTGATCTATTAGTGAATGCTTTTTTGGAGGAATCAGAGCCGATGGAGTATATTGCTGCTTTCTCTAAAGCGAAATTTAAGGTAGGCCCTTATTTTGCTGATAAGACTTATTGCTTTGATATGATGATTAGCAAGGGGGAAGGCGATTTGCTCACGAATTGGTTAGATCGTTCTGATAACTTTTTAATGAAGTTGAATAGCACGGAGGCTGTTGCTTAAGTGTTGGAGATAGAACTTAAACTCCAATTCATTTTATTTTGTAATTTTGTGGGATTGATATATTGGTAATGATCTGACTCATTACTTAGAAAAATAAATTATGATAGATCAGCTAAGAGGAATGGGCGTAGCAATGGTCACGCCTTTTAACGCTCAAAAAGAAATAGACTACCCCGCCTTAGAACGCATTATTGAGCATATGATTAGCAATGGAGTAGACTTCATTGTAGCATTGGGAACAACAGGTGAATATGTAACTCTTTCGCAAGCAGAAAAATTTAGCGTATTAGATTTTACCGTTGAAAAAGTAGCCAAGAGAGTGCCTGTGGTAGCTGGTTTTGGTAGTAGTAATACCTCAGTAGTAGTGAATGCGATTCAAGCATATCATTTCAATGGAATAGATGCTATTTTATCGGTTAATCCGAGTTATAATAAGCCGAGCCAAGAAGGGATTTATCAGCATTATAAAGCGGTAGTGGAGGTGGCACCTAAGCCTATTATTATTTACAATGTACCAAGTAGAACAAGTAGTAATATTTCTGCAGAAACGACTTTGCGTTTAGCGCATGATTTTGACCCAATTATTGGTATCAAAGAGGCTTCTGGCAATTTAGAACAGTGCATGAAAATAGTAGAAGGGAAGCCAGATGGATTCTTGCTCTTATCAGGAGATGACGCATTGACACTACCTTTGATGAGTATTGGTTTTGATGGGCTGATTTCTGTAGTAGGAAATGCGATGACTCGTACTATGTCCGATTTAGTACGTAAGGCTAATGAGGGAGATTTTAAGTCTGCCCAAGCAGATCATTATCAATTGACGAAAATGATTCGTTTATTATTTGCGGATGGCAATCCTGGAGGAATTAAAGCTCTATTAAAGCAGATGGACCTTTGTGAAGAACAATTACGCTTGCCTTTAGTGCCAGTTAATAGGGAGGTTTATAAGGCGATTGGGGAGGC
>JAHDDN010000078.1:0-5040 GCA_020629335.1 Chitinophagales bacterium
TTGTTATCGAAATTAACAATTGAGAGGAAGATCCAAATCTAAATTTCAAATAATAAATTTTGAATAAAAATTTAATTAGAATAATTAATGTGGAGAGGAAAAAACTAAAAAAACAAATTGAGTAGGTAATTGGGGGGTAAATTATATATTATAATTTAATATGAAAAAATCTTATTTTAGTCATTTTTGTATTATTTACTATACTGTGTTGTTGCAGAAATAGGACGATTTTAAATGCAAGTTTGTTTCCAAAAGCCCATTTGGCTATTAGCGATTTTCATAAATATATTTCAGAAATCATAAAATACATTTAAGCCATAGACCAAGTCGCATAACTACAATTAGTTATATAACAGATGACCTATCATAATTAAAAAAGATTTATGTATCTACTTTTGTGAGCTTGTGTACCCTTATTAATGGCATAAATATTGGCATCAATAACCCGTAAGTATGTTATACGAGTTCGACTTTTAAATGTTTCATTTTTAACCAAAAAAATTTATTATTATGAAAAATTTCCAACAATTCGCGATTAAGCAAGAAGAAGCTCACAATATAATAGGAGGAATGACAAGAAGAGAAAGACGTGACATGATGAATCAACTTTCTAGATTTATTACTGAGTTTGATGACTTGAACTTATCTCCTGAAACCTTAGAACAAATTAGACCTACAGTACAAGAATATTACACAGTAGTTAAAAAATACTTTCCTACTTTTGACCAGCACATTAGTGAAACACTCTCAAAATCTTCTTTTGATCTTAGTGCTTATATGAGTAGTGAAGTAAAAATATCGTTTTAATTTTTACTTCTCTAATAGAAAATACAAATAACCAAGAAAGCACTGAATTAGCAATCGCTCATTCAGTGCTTTTTTTTGTATAGGAAGTATATTCTTCTTTTAGACTATCCAGTTTAAAAGTAAGAGCAGGAATATATTTATGAGGATTAGATTTGATTATTGCTCCGTTTAACATAAGTACTAATTAGTACCTGTTTGTTTAGTATTTCAACTTATGATTTAAGATTGTGAGTTTATTGTTAGGCTAACATGAAAAATTTCATTTAAGCTTTCATGTGTCACTTATTGAACATATTTAAAGGGGAGATTAGAACAATTTAAATAGCAAATCTATTTCCCAAAGTTTTTTTAACTCTTAGCGATTTTCAAAAACATATTTATAAAATCCAAAAACAATTTTTAGCCATAGATCAATTCGCATAAAAACAATTCATTATATAACAACTCCCATATCATAATAAAAAAAACTTTTTGTACCTATTTTTATAAAGCATGTATTATTAATCATGGCACAAATGTTGGCTTTAATAGACTGATTGCATGTTATACGAATACTACTTTTAAATGTTTCATTTTTTAACAAAAAAATTTACTCTCATGAAAAACTTTCAACAATTCGCCATTAATCAAGAAGAAGCTAATAATATCATAGGTGGTACTTATACAAGAAGAGAAATTCGTAAGATCATGAATCAAGTTACACAATTTGCTAGTCAATTTGATGAAATGAATTTATCTCCTGAAACTTTAGAACAAATTAGACCTATTGTGCAAGAATATTACGAAATTGCTAAAAAATACTTTCCTACTTTAGATCAGCACATTAGCCAAATGGACGCCAAAACCTCTTTTGATTTGACCTCTTATATGAGTCATTAATTGACTATGACATAGCTTTTAGTTTTTACTAGCTCAATAAAAAAATAAAAATGCACTGAAATGGCAAATGCTTCATTCAGTGCTTTTTTTGTTTCTATTGCTTAATAAAAGTAAAGACAAAATTACCGATAACTGTTGCATCCGCCTTTACACCAATAAACCAATATACTAATTAACCAATTAACTAAATCGCTTCCAGAAATTCTATGCGATTGCCGAAGGGATCATAGCAGGAAAAGCGATTATAATTAGGCAATGGATTATACTCTTTTATTTTGACTTGATGGGATAATAAATAGGATTTGGCAGCAGCGAGATCATCTACGACTAAAGCGGGATGACGTTTGGAAGGAGTGACGCTATCTTCCACGCCAATGTGTAATTCTATGTCTGCTATAAGGAACCAGAAGCCGCCATTGGCTTGAAGGTCAGTGGGCTTGGGAATTTCTTCAAGAGCGAGGATATTTTTGTAGAAATGATAGCCTAGCTCCTCCTCCCCTTTTGGAATACAAATTTGTAGGTGATCTAATCGTTTAAATTGAAAAGGCTTGGGCATGATAGGTGATTTGAGATCGGCAAGTACTAGCTATATTTTCTGTCCATGATAATTTCGTAAAGAATAGCTTCTTTCGGATTAAATCTAAACTTTTTCTTTTTTCTTTTCTTTTTAGTAGTCATTGGTTCAAAAGCATCTGGCTCCTTCTTGATTGAATGCGATTCAGCCTGTATGGCTCTCATAGCTCTTTCATGCCTTGCTTGTTCTCTTTTATTAGCCGCTTTTTGTTGTTCATTGTATTTACGGAAGTATTCGTCTAATCGATTGGAAGCTTCTGTAACTTTTTCGTTCGATTTTCTTTTAGGAGGCCTTCTATCGAATAATTGTGGGCGTTCTTGTTGAGTTCTTTTGGGTTTAGATTGCGGATAATTAACGGTATTAGCTTTGGGTCTTTGTGTCTGAGGCTCTACAAATACTTCTTGAGGTGCTTTTTGTTTTCGTCGAATAATGATTGGCGGCTCTTCTGCTTGTTTCTTTTGCTTTTTCTTAGAATCAGCAATACCTCCAACGATGGTATAGATCATATAAACGATGAACGCAATAAAACTGATTAGACTACCAATATCTTCCATAACATTATTATATTTTACATATTTGTGACAGAGAAAATTTGTTGATTCCCTTGTGTTTATGCTACCTTTAGAACATCAAGCACTCGTTTAAAGTTTTTCTGCTGGCTTAGAAAATAGCTATTTTTTGTATTTCTGCTTCATTTTTTCGGCACCCAGCGTTGCTATGCACCTCAAAAATGCCTTGAATTACTAAAAAATAGCTTCTTTTCAGCTTCACCAAAAAACTTTAAAATGAGTTTTAAGGAATGTTTAAAAAATAAGATTGGCATTTGCAGCTAAATATTTTGTATCAAGACAAGGCGAAAGCCTGTCCTGTAAGGAATACAGTCGATGCAGCGCATCGGCAAGGCTTTTCAACAAAGTATTGGTACAAAAGATTAGTTGCTAAATGTGGAAATTATTTTTTAAACCTTCCTAAATATAACGATTAAGTTTCTAACTCCAAAATGAAAAAACATGAGAAAGATTTATTTACTAAGTTTGTTAGCTTTTAGCTTTAGTTTTTGGGCGAATGGGCAATGTAGTAATACTACTGCTTATGAAACCGTAGATATTAATAATGTCAGTGCCCCTTTCATGAATGGTGGTGATATGTTTTGGAATTTAAGTGATTCTGAGTACGAGGTTCCACAAGGTAGTGGAAACAAACCGCTTTTTGCAGGGGCCATCTGGATGGGTGGCATTGATGATGATGGTACTTTAAAAGTTGCCGCTCAAACTTATCGTCAATCAGGTACAGACTTTTGGGCTGGCCCTTTGGAAGGCGGAGATGACCCAAGCCCTATCAGTTGTGAATATTTTGACCAAATTTGGAAGGTTAATCAATCTGATATTGATGCTCATATTGCTGATTTCGAGGATGGCACAATTGATGATGTTATGCCAGAATCTATCATAAAATGGCCTGCAAAAGACAATCCCAATATTACGGCTGATCTTCCATCAGGAGTAAGTTTAGAGGGGCTTGAATTGGCCCCTTTTTACGATAAAAATGACGATAATATTTATAATCCTACAGACGGAGATTATCCATTAATCAAGGGCGATCAAGCTATTTGGTATATCTTTAATGATAATGGAGGCGTACATGGAGAATCCGGGGGTGCTCCAATAGGTGTTCAGGTGAGTGTATTGGCTTATGCTATTCAAGATGATACACACCTCAATGATGCTGTTTTTATTGAATATACTATAAAAAATCAATCTGCAACTGCATTAAACGATTATTATTTTGGCGTTTGGGCAGATCCTGACTTAGGAGAATATACAGATGATTATGTAGGCTGTGATCCTGAACAAAACTTGGGCTATGTTTATAATGGAAATGGTTCAGATTCGGTATATGGAGAAGAAATCCCATTAGTGGGGATTAAGATTTTGAAAGGCTTGGATGATGAAGATGGAAATGATACGGGTATGAGTATGTTCAAGTACTATAATAATAACTTTGATTACAATGGTAATCCTGAAGGTCCTGACGATTTCTATAATTATTTAAAAGGTGCTTGGAAAGACAGTACATTGCAGTTAGATAATAATGGAGACCCAACTCAGTTTATGTTTGCAGGTAACCCTTCTAATGCAGATGAATGGAGCGAGTGTTCAGAGAATAATCCACCTTCAGATCGTCGCTTCTTGATGAGTACAGGTCCAACAAACCTTCAAGCTGGCGAAGAAAAAATAGTGGTAGCCAGTATACTCTATTTAGAAGATGACGCAATCGTTCACCCTTGCCCTGATGTAACACCTTTATCAGAGGTCGCAGCAGAAAATCAAACTTATTTTGAAGAGAATTTAGATTGGTATGGCTCACAATCTGAGTCTTCAGGTGTTAGAATTGAGGTCTTAAGTGTTAGGGAGGATATATCTATTTATCCCAACCCTTCTAAAGAGGATGTCTTTATTGAGTTGTCAAATCTAATCAATTGGGAACTGATAAATGTTTATGATATTCAAGGCAAATTAGTCAGTCAAGTTCCGAATCCTTCTAATATCATAAATCTAAATGTTGTTAATTTGAATAGTGGTATCTATGTAGTGGAGGCAATAACAGAGAAAAATCAAGTAATAAGGGATAAAATGTTTATTGAATAAAGAGTCTTTACTCTTTTAAGTGATTTTGTATAAAAAGGCCATGATGTTTGTCATCATGGCCTTTTTTACTATTAATTATTTCACATTTAGCTATTATTTAAAACTGCTATGATAATGTTCAGATTAATTTCA
>JAHDDN010000078.1:5140-16512 GCA_020629335.1 Chitinophagales bacterium
ATTTCACATTTAGCTATTATTTAAAACTGCTATGATAATGTTCAGATTAATTTCAATCTATCTTCCTGGCGGAAAACCAGCTGCTCCTTCGGCTTGAGATGATGGAGGAAAACCTGGTGCTCCTCCGCCTCCTCCAATTACTTGAGTAATTTGTTGTGTATCTAATACATTAATTGTATTATCCGCTGCATAAATTTCTAATTTGCTCATCATAGTTATTAATTTTTTAATTATCTAAATCACTAACTTTCAAGTCTAAGTTAATACAAACTTGTCGAATAAGAAAATAAAAAATTTAATTTTATGCTAGCTGAATTTATAACAAAGGCGAATATGTACATAGATTGTTATGCATTGTAAACTACAAATTAACAAAGTAGGTGCTACGGAAGGCGCAGTTTGTTAGCTAAGAAAAAAAATTAAAATAATTCACCAATTTTGGGTCCTTCTTGCCTATTACAGTACTCTTTAAAACTGCAGTACTTGCATTTACTTAGATCTTCTGTTAAAGGAAATTGATCAATTGGGAGGGGTTTGTTATTTCTAATATCTGAACAATAGGTGTATAATTCATCTGTTTGTACTTTCACTTGCTTTTCAAATTCAGAAATAACATCTACTGGTGGATCGTGAAATTTTCGAATTAATGCAGTATCTCCTACATAAACTACTTCTGTTACAACATCTTTTGGATCAAATCCATATTCAACTTTAGCAGTAACAGCATAAGCCATCACTTGATTGACATGATCTTCTTTTTCTTGACCTGTTTTCCAATCAAATATGACGACTTTATCTTTAGTTGGCATGGCAAAATCTACAACGCAATAGGCTTTATTACCTGCTATTCTTGTCTCTCCATACTGGCTGGGCTCAATAATCCACTCTTTAGGATTAGTCTCTCCACTAAGAGCCTTTTGCTTAAGTTCTTGATATAGCTCACTTGTATAAAAGACATTAAACTTAGTCAGTGCTCTATCCTTAAATGCTGCAGCATCAAATTCAATTTGACCATAGTGCTTTTCAGCATAGTTTTTCAAGGCATAATTTTCGGCAATTTCCTTATCGATATACTTTTCCAATTTATTCATATCCAACTCTAATTGATTATGCTGGATTTTTTGAAGTAAGATTTCTATTAAATTATGCACAAACGAGCCCAGTTCCATAGGCACAGTGGTGAGACTTTTCAAAAATGCGACCTTAGCTAAATCTGCTTTAGGTACAAACTTTGAATAATATCTTAAGAAGTAAGAACGCTTACAACTAGTAAAGGTACCATATCGGGAATGAGACCAACCCAAGGTCCTTGAAAAGGGGTAATTGTGAAATTTTTTCATGGAGCAAGATACTAATATTACTTCAATATATTAAAAGTAAATGTAGTTCCTATACCAAATTCCGATTCATAACTAATAGAACCACCATGTTGCTCTACTATTTTTTTACATAATGCCAAGCCCATTCCTGTTCCTTTGTATTCTGTTTTACTATTAAGATAAGTAAATGGCTCAAAAATATTCTTATTACTTTCTCTTATTCCAATTCCATTATCACAAATTGTAAATTCAAATGAATCTTCATGCTCTTTATAATCAATATCAATTTTAGCCACTTTATTAGGATCCGAAAATTTAATCGCATTACTAATCAAGTTCTGAAAGGCTCTTGAAAGTTTGATTTTATCCGCTGAAATAATAGGCATTTTTTGCAAAACATTAATATTGACTTCTTTTTCTTTAGCTTCCACAGATAGAGTCGAAATAATAACGATTAAGAGATCATCTAAATTTACCTCAGATCTATTAATATTTTGTGCATTCACCTTAGAAAACTCTAATATATCATCTATCAAACTAGCTAAAATATTGGCACTTGAATGAATAAAAAATAAATACTCTTGCTCTTCTTTACTCAACTTATGAGAGGATCTTTTTAGCAATTGCGAAAAGCTAGTAATTGTTTTAATCGGTCCCTTAATATCATGCGAAGCAATGTGTGCAAATCGTTCTAACTCCATATTAGAACGAATTAACTCAGAATTTAATTTAGACTCCATATCAATCTGAATCTCTAATAATTCATTCCTACTTTGCTGAGATTTAATAATTGCTTCATTCTCCCTTTGCTGCGACTTCAATAATTGATTTTCTAATAGTTTTTTCTCTGCTTGATATTTGAGTTCTATCTCTAAAGCAAGCTTTTCTTTCTCATCAATTTTCTTTTCTTCACTTAAAGCTTTACCTTTTTGATAATATTCTGTGGCTTTTTTAAAATTTAAAAGAGCAGCATACACGTCAGCCTTAAAGTAAATTACTCTTATAATTACACGATAATCATGACCTGATGAAATTGACAACTCAGCTTGATTAATCACTTCTAATGCCTTTTCATAGTCTCCTAAGTTAAAATACAAATTAGCTAAATCTTCTTGAACTGTTCCTAATTCCCTATTTTCACCAACTCCTATGAATTCAGCTATACTCCTTTCATAAGCATCAATAGCAAGTTCAGGTGATTCTTTATAAAGGTGATACTCGGCTAATCTACTGTAATATAAAGCTCGAAGACGATTATTTTTAGTTTCTAACGCAATTGTCCCAATTTCATTAATTAAATCATAAGCATCACCTAACTTAGATTGTTCCTTGTATGTATTAAGTAAATTCGCTTTCGCCAAACCAAAAGCCCTTGTATTTTTAGAAGACTCCGCTGACTCTATTGCTTTTAAATAATAAAACTCAGCTTTTTCATGATCATTAAAAGAAAATAATGATCCTATATTATTTAGAATATAAGCTTTATTCGAAGAATTATTAGCCTTTTCCGTATACTCAACAGCTTCTAAATAATTTTCAATAGCAATATTGTATTTCCCAAGTCGTTGATAATACAAACCCTTATTATTTAATATACGGTAAGCCAAACCATAACTCTTAATCTTTAGAGCTAAACTTAATCCAATTTCACTAGCCTCTAAAACTTTATCATTCAGGCCAGCAAGAATATAAAACATCCCCAAATTTGTATAAGCCTCCGCCTTCCCTTTTAAATAACCTAATTCATTGGAAAGCGCTAGCGCCTGCTCAGCATATTCCTTTATCTTACTAATGTCTACACGATGATACTCATAAGCAACCTTATTTAGCAAATCTACTTTTGCCTCATCCTCCGTTTCAATTCTATGTAAAGTGTTTAATAAAATGTCCATAGATTCATATCTTCCTAACCCTTATTCCAATACATTAATCAAACCAAAAATTATTAATTGCCTTCAATACATAACAAACAAATCCTATATTTATTTGCTTAGGCTTTTATTGCGACTAAAATACGGATAAAAATATTTAAATGCCAAAGATGTTAATGTACAATTGCTTACATAATTAACACATAAGTAATTTAATAAATTGAGCACATAAAAATAAGCTAAAATCATATATTTTAATAACTTATAAGGGCGCGCCCACTGCACCACAAATATTGCAGATATAACTCCAACAAAAGCAAGCACTAATGCATTGTTATTTATCTACAAACAATGTGCAGTGGTCGGGCTATCCGCTATTATGTGGCTATGCTGCTCCTATTTCGCTAAGGCATACTTGTCTGCCTTTCAGGCCAGCCTACGTCTGCCTAAGCTACATAAGTCGCAGCATGGACGCCACATACCGCTCCTATCCCTCGCGCAAAATCCCCCACCCTCTTTCAATAACAATACCTTAAGAAAAGCAGTAGACCAAATTACTGTAAAAATTGTTCATTTCCGAACAGGCGTACTGTCCGAAAATGAACACCGCATGAAAATCAAAAACCACTACTCACTGATAATCAGTCACTTACAATTCTGGCACGCTTTGGCACTCCCTATGTATAAAGAAGAGTACAAGCAAATTACAACAAAATGGACAAACAGATTAAAAAGAAAAGGTGGACTAAAACAAAACTAATATACATGCTTTTAGCAGTCCTCATTATTGTACTCTCTGGATTTGGACTTCGATCATTAGGACAAAAGTCTTATAAAACAGACATTGAAAAATTAACCATCAAGAAAGTTGAAAAAATGGACTTTCAAGATAAAATTTTGATCAATGCAACAGTAGAACCTATCAGCTCCATTCTGATCAATAATCCTGAAGGAGGAACCGTGGAAGAAATATTTGCTGAAGATGGAGCAATGCTTAAAAAAGGAGCTCCTTTATTAAAATTGAGTAATCCATCTACACTCTTAGTCTATATGACCCAGGAAACAGCCATCGTTGAGCAAATCAATAATCTGCAAAACTTAAAGCTATCCTTAGAAAGAGATCAACGTAATATGGAAGAATCTCTACTAGATATTGAATATCAATTAACTGATAAGACAAGGGTATTCAAGAAGGATTCATCACTTTTCTATGAAGAAATAATTGCCAATGATCAATATAAAGAAAGCCATGATCAATTTATCTATCAACAAAAAAAACATCAATTCTTAGCAGACAATTCTGACAAGATAGAAAAGGATAATAAAATTCAAATCAAACGAATTAACCGTTCCATCGAAATGATGGAACGCAACTTAAAAGTAATACGCGAAAACATGGATCGCTTATTAGTCAAAGCTCCAGTAGCTGGAAGATTATCTGCATTCGATCCCGTCATCGGAGAGTCATTCGGAAGTAATCAGACAATAGCAAAGATAGATGTTATGAGTGGCTATAAAGTGAAGGGAAGCGTTGATGAATATTATCTAACTACTGTCAAGATAGGGCAAAAAGGACGATTCAATTTCAATGGAGAGATCGTAGAATTAGAAGTAAAAAAAGTAATGACAGAAGTCATCAATGGGTTCTTTGAAATTGAACTCATATTTAGCGGCCCCACTCCTCCATCTATCACAAGCGGACAAAGTCTACAAGTAAAATTGGAGCTTTCAGAAACACGAAAAACATTAGTCTTAGCGAAAGGAAGTTACTTTAATGCTTATGGCGGAAAGTATGTCTTTGTGTTAAATGAGTCTGGACAAGCTTTTAAAAGACAAATCAGAATAGGAAGATCAAATCCTTCCTATTACGAAATATTAGAAGGCTTAGAAGAGGGAGAAGAAGTAATTACCTCCTCATACGATACCTTTAAGGAATTTGAAAATATCACAATAAATAAGTAAATAATTAAATTAACCTCTAAATTTACCATTATGATAACATTAGAAAAATTAAGTCGAGTTTATAGAACAGATGAAATCGAAACTGCCGCATTAAACGAAGTTTCATTGCGAATTGTAAAAGGAGAATTTGTTTCTATCATGGGCCCCTCAGGTTGCGGTAAGTCTACTTTACTCAATGTATTGGGTATGTTAGATCAAGCAGATAGCGGAAGCTACCAGTTCCTAGGACATGAAATCACTAATTTGAGTGAAAAAAATCGCTCTAAATTGAGAACAGACAATATTGGATTCATCTTCCAAAACTTCAATTTGATTGACGAACTATCCGTTTTCGAAAATGTCGAATTACCTCTAATCTATAGCAAAGTGCCTACCAAAGAACGCAAAGCAAGAGTAGAAGAAATATTAAATAGAATTGGAATAGCTCATCGTAGTAATCACTTCCCCCAACAATTATCTGGTGGGCAACAACAAAGAGTCGCCGTTGCTCGTGCCTTAGTCAACAACCCTAAAGTAATATTAGCCGATGAGCCAACAGGTAACCTAGATAGCTCCAATGGAAATGAAGTCATGGAATTAATGTGCGAATTACACGAGGCGGGTGCGACCATTATCATGGTGACACACTCTTCTCATGATGCTAGCTACTCTACAAGAATCATCAATTTGATGGATGGCCAAATCTTATCTGAAAGAAGAACAAAAGTGCTTAACCCCATAGCCAATTCATAAGCCTTTAATACCTAAATTTAACTATTTTAAACCCTATTATTATGTTATTAAATTATCTAAAAGTCGCCATCAGAAGCTTGAATAAAAACAGAGCTTATTCTGCCATAAATATTCTCGGTTTAGCATTAGGATTATGTGTCAGTATTATCGTTTTCTTATTCGTCAAAGATGAGTTAAGTTACGACACACATTATGATAATTACCAAAATATTTACCGTATTAGCTTAACTGGAGAAATGAATGGCAAACCTTTATCTTCTGCCTCTTCCTGTAACCCAATGGCACATACATTAAGGACTGAAGTAGCAGAAGTAGAATCCGCTACTCGCATACGTCCCGTACGTCAAGAATTAATGTTAAAGCATGGAGAGAAAAAGGTTTATATCGAGCATTGCATGACAGTTGATAGCACCTATTTTAAAGTATTTGATCAAAAATTTATTAGTGGAGACCCCAATATAGCATTAAAAGAAGATAACTCTATTGTATTAACAGCCAATACCGCCCAGAGAATATTTGGCGATAAACCAGCTATGGGAGAAATTGTCAGATATGATGATAGAAGAGATCTAATTGTCAGAGGAATCGTAGAAGAACCTATAGGTAAATCTCATTTTAAAGCGAATTTTTTTGTAGTATATAATGGCGTTGATAATTCTTGGATCAGCAATAATTTCTATACCTATGTAAAGACAAAACCTGATGTTGACCCTACTCAATTCCATTCAAAAATATCGGATTTATTTTATTCTTACTTAGGGCCAGTACTAGAAGAAAGTATTGGAGAAACCTTAGAGCAATTTATGGCTAAAGGAGGATACAATTATGACCTAGAACCACTTACTGACATTCACCTTCATTCAGACAAACAATGGGATATTGCTCCCCAAGGAGATATCATGTATGTTTATGTTTTTATTGCCATTGCTATTTTGGTTTTGCTAATCGCTGGTATCAACTATATGAATCTATCAACAGCAAGATCAGCTAAAAGAGCCAAAGAAGTAGGCATCAGAAAGGTCTCTGGGGCAACGAAAGGTATGTTGATCAGCCAATTCATGATAGAATCCATTCTGATTAGTTTTATAGCTATGTTTTTTGCCTTTATTTTGGCTGAACTATTTTTACCGATTTTTAATAGAGTACTTGAGACAGACCTACAATTACTAAATCATCATTTCTTACAAACTTTCTTATTTACTTTGGGATTAACGCTATTTTATGGCTTGTTTTCAGGAAGTTATCCTGCTTTATTCTTATCAAACTTCAAACCAATCACTGTACTTAATGGAGATATGACTAAAACAAAGGGAGGGGCTTTATTCAGAAAAGTATTGGTAGTAGGACAATTTGCTGCCTCTATCATTCTAATTACTTCGATGATAGCGATCTATATGCAAATGTCATTCTTGCATAATAAAGATATTGGCTTCGAAAAAGAGCAAGTACTTGTAGTACCGATTCAGACTGATGCTGTTACTGAAAACTTTAGAAACCTAAAGCAAGAATTTTTAAAACTTCCCAATGTAGATCATATATCTAGATCGAGTTATCTACCAGGTGATTTAAGTCATCAAACTATTTTTAGAAAGAAAGGCAGTGATGAGAACTTGATGTTTTGGTTTATGGGAGTTGATTTCGATTTCATTGAAACATTGAATTTAGAGTTAGTGGCTGGAAGAGCCTTTCAGAAAGAGTTAGACAATGATTCATTACCATCTTATATCATTAATGAAACAGCTGCCAAAAGCTACGGTTTTGACGAGCCAGTTGGTAAGATTATTACCCCTGCACATAATCTTACAGACCTGAGGTATGGTAAGATAGTTGGAGTCGTAAAAGATTTTCATTTTGAAGGTTTTTCACAAGCAATCAAGCCGATGGTACTCTTTAATAATAACGACCTTTGGTTTGCATCTATCAAAATCAAGCCTGAAAATGCCAGCCAAACGATTGCTGAGATAGAAGACACTTGGAACCGTATGGAACCTTCACATCCCTTTACTTATACCTTCTTAGATGATAAGTTTGGTGCCCTATTAAAGCAACAAGATAACTTCGGAAGAATGTTCTTATACCTCACTATTTTAGCCATCTTAATTTCTTGTATGGGCTTATATGGATTAGCATCCTATACAGCAGAGCAGCGAACTAAAGAAATTGGTATAAGAAAAGTATTAGGCGCATCTATCCCTAAGCTAATGACAATGCTGACCAAAGACTTTATCAAATTAGTCTTAATAGCTAATCTATTTGCATGGCCAATAACTTTTATGCTCATCAGAAATTGGTTATCTGATTTCTCTTATCAAATTGATATGCCTTATATGGCTTTTATTGCCGCAGCAGTTGGAGCCATTATTATTGCTATCATAACGGTAAGTTATCAAGCCTATCAAGCAGCTAATTCTGATCCAATTAATGCGCTGAAATACGAGTAATCTCCCTGTGAAAAAAGTGAGTTGACAAAATTACTTGCTAATAATTCCCTTAGGTAGCCAATCAGATTGATTTTCAAACTGCTTTGGCTACCTTTTTTCATTAATAGAAGAATACCAAATGGGAAAGTTCCTAAATATTAAGGCATTTCTTCTATTATGATATAGTTCAATTGTGAATTAGAACTAGGATGTGTTAATACATTAAAAAAGATGGAATTAATTTCATTATTTGCTCCTTGATAACGTACTTGCCCATCCATATTTAAATCTTCATTGTGATAGCCATCTAATATATAGTTGACATTTGCTGCTGTGTTACCTGGATCACTCATAGTTTTAAAAAACACGGAATTACTATCGTTTGAAGGGCCTTGAAAAACCACCTTATCATCCCCATTGGCATTACTACTCCATAATGCGTATTTATTGTTGACGACTGCTCTTGGATGTTCACCATAAGCAATCACAAAAGGGCTAATATTAGTAAAATCAACACTGGCTCCAAATGAAACCAGATATATTGGATTAGTGATCACACTTAAGTGATTACGATGATTGATACTGACTAAAAAAGATTCAGGAGCATTATGGAATAATGGAGGAGAAACGCCATCAACATCAACTATATCTCCATCTCTTTGTAGTAGAAGCGCACGACTAGTAACAACAGGATTATTAGTGGCTTCAGGATCATGCAATTGCACCAATACCCAATCTACAATTGCATTGGGTCCAGTGGCAGAAAAAACATTCATTTCTGCTGTTTCTCCTTCACCATAGGGATCTGTCAGTGGCAATAATCCTTGCGCTCTTAAATCGTCTCTCATTAAGTTGTTAGTCGAGCCAATCTCCATAGCTCCTTGTAAGTAAGCTTTTAAGTTTAATGTACCTGAAGCCGTATTTGCGCAATCACCTTTAATAGTAATATTATCTAAAAAAATATTATTCCCCCAATCATTAGTAGATTCAAATCTTAGTTTTACATAACTACTATTTTGAAAAGGACTAAGATCAAAAGACAAGCATCCTGAAGAATAAGTACTGCCTGTACACCACTCATTTTCATTAAAAGGAATGAAGTTAGAAGATTGGAGACCTACGGTTGCAAATTCAGCTCCCGAAAACTCTCCCAATGTAGTATAAGTCCATCCATTATTAGTTGTTATTTCTATTTTGAGTATATCGTTGTAATATTGATTATAGGCACAAGCATATTCTATTTCTAAATATGGATTAGCATTTTGTGTAATATCAATCAAAGGAGTAATCAGTCGATCAATTTCTCCTTGGCTGCCAAAATAATCGTAGTGATTCATATAAATAGCATGATTACCTGGAGAATTTCCGCCGACCTCAATAACTTCCCAAGTAATGTCTTCATCAAAACTCTTAATTTTCCAATCTTCAAGAACACCAGACTCAAAGTCTTCATAAAAAATAATTTCTTCAGCACCTGGATCAGGGCAATTTACAATAGTTGGCAGAGGAGTCAATTCTAAAAAATCCAAGTTTAAATCCACTCCATTATTTAAAAATACGTCTACACTCTTGGTTTCATATCCTGGTTTTGAAATTTCAAGATCATAAATACCAGCTTCTTTTATACCCATTTCAAAATGGCCCAAAAGATTGGAGGATTCATTAGTTCCAGTACCCACGATTGCAATATTAGCATTAGCAATAGGAGTGCCTGTGGTTTCATCAGTAATCATACCACTCAAATAACAAGCCTTTTCATAATTGGGGGCTAGTACAAATAATCCGCCATCCATATCAGAGGCAAGTATAATTCCTGAAGGCAAAAAAGGATAAACACCCCAACATCCTAATTTTCCTTCACCAGAATCAGGATGTGTATCATAATACCCTACCTCTACAATATTGTTTGGATTGGTTTTATCATGTATAGTGACACCATCTTTATAATAAGAAGACACTAAAAAATCTCCATGAACAAATGTATTGTGGGGAATAGCATTAGCACTAAGACTAGATTGTGCTTTATCCGTTTCGTTTATATCATAAATATCTTGTACATCATATGCTCCAAGGTATCCATTAAATATCTCATCCGTAGTATATAAATACTCTCCTTTATCGTCTAACCAACAGTTGTGTGTATAATTTCCAGGTGTTGTTACTGAACCCCATATTTCTGGATTGGCTTTATCTGCCACATTAATCACTCTTACTCGCCCCTGACCAAGTTCACACGCCCATAGTGTATCACCTCTTACAAAGCAATCATGAACATATTTGTCATCATAAGTTCCTACTAAAGGTGGCTCAAGTGGATCTTGATTTAGATCAAAAATCAAGGTTCTTCCTGGAGCATCAGTTCCTACTACATAACAGTAGCCATTTTCATCAATAAAAAGGTTGTGAGCCGTAGTAAAATATCCTGCCTCCCCTTCATTTTCTCCAGTATAATAGCTGACAGTTACGTCATTGGGCAAATTGCTCAAGTCAATGATTTGTAGGCCTTGTTCGCTTTCATTCGTAACATATGCATAGTGGTCCCAAACCTTGATGTCTTTCCAGCCCGAAATAGGTCCTTCAATCCATTGAACCTCTAATGGGTTTGCTGGATTTGTCACATTGATAATAGAGGTACCATTTAGGGTACCTAATATGGCATATTCATTAGCTTGTGAATCAACATAGCCCCAAATATCAGTTTCCTTATCTCCCCAATAGGAGTGCTCTAATTGGCCTAGTAAATCTATGTTATAATTCTGAGCTTTTAAAAAATCATTTGGTATTATCACCATCAACAATGTGAACAAAATAGGTAGTGTTTTCATAATAGTATTTTAAACATTTAGGCTTCATTCCTAAGGAACGTTTAAAAAATAATTTCCACATTTAGCAACTAATCTTTTGTACCAATACTTCGTTGAAAAGCCTTGCCGATGCGCTGCATCGCCTGCATTTTTCGCCTTGTCTTGATACAAAATATTTAGCTGCAAATGCCAATCTTATTTTTTAAACGTTCCTAAGTGTTGTTATTGCTTTAATTGAATGGTGGGTGGGGTAAAAAAAGATTT
>JAHDDN010000079.1 GCA_020629335.1 Chitinophagales bacterium
GCGTAATGCATAATGATGAATGCATAATATTTGGCTCGTGCTGCGCACTCGCCTTTTGAGCGCAGCAGGAAGCCCCTAATTTCATTAATAGTTGATTAGTATATTAGTTAATTGGGGCAGATTCAAAATTCCAATTCTAAATTCATCATTATACATTATACATTATGCATTAATAAAGTAACCTATTGTTAATCAGCCGTCTAAAGGGGAGTGAAATGGATTGATAAAACTCGTGAGATTCTTGAAAATGTAAAGAATCGAATTCCCTTCTTGAAAAAGGAGGAGGAATCTGGTATTGATGAAATTGAGGAGAAACCTGAGATTCCTGAATTATATATGCAGCGGTTTCTTTTTTTGAATCCTTTGACTTTTTTTGATGAGAATTTGAGGGGGCGTAGTCAGGAGATTAAATTATTAAAACAGGCCTATGATAATTGGAATATTTCTCACCGTCCGCTATTAGTGATTGGGGAAGCGGGGGCAGGCATGTCTACTTTACTGACTTTTGCCCAAGCGCAATTATTTCCTGATGCCCATGTATTTTCTGACGATCTAAACATTAATACGCATAATGAATTATTGCAGTTATTACAAGCTTTTTTTAATGCGCCTGATGCTCGTAATCTGACAGATATTTCCGACTTGATTAAGACTAAGGAAGAACCAATGGTGGTTGTTTTTGAAAATGTGGAGCGTTTATTTTTGAGAAGAATTCATGGATTTGATTTGTTGCGAGATTTTTTACTTTTTATTCAGGCAACTCGTAATCAAGTTTTTTGGTTAGTCACGATTAATGAATACAGCTATTATTATCTCAATAGGAGTATTGATTTTGGGGATCATTTTTTATCTTCTATTAGGCTGAAGCCTGTTTCTAATGAAGATATGATTAGTATACTTTCTGAGAGTAATGAGGGCTATGAAATTATTTATTTAAAGCCAAAAAATGTGGGTCGGCTACTCAATCGAAAACTGGCTAAAAATTCGGGGACTGATAAACAAGAATTATTGAGGAGTCATTATTTATCTAAATTAGATCAATTTTCACAAGGTAATATTTCAAGGGCAATTTTATATTGGATGAACTCTATCGTTCGATTCAAGGAGAATAAAATATATGTCAAACCTTATGAATCTGGCGATGCACTTAATGAAGTTTCATTAGATGATTTGTTTATCTTGGAGGCCCTTTTGCAGCATACTTCATTATCTTCTAAAGAGCTGCAATTGGTACTTCGTCAAACGAACAAACACAGTCGATTAATTTTGGAACAATTCGTAGATAAGCAAATTATTCAGCCCATCTATTATGATGGAGCTGAAAAACCTGAGTACAAAATCAATTTGTTATATCTCAAGGAATTAAAAGACCTTTTCCATCAAAGATTGAATCGAAATATTAGTTAACAGTACCCTTATGAAAATATCTTTTTCAAATATTGTCACTCCTTTTTTAGGCTTGTTCCTTAGCTTTTCAACTAGCATTTATGGGCAACAAGACACCCCTGTGGAGGCAGTGACAGAAAACGTAGGCAAGGCCGTTGATAATTTTACGGATTTGGTTTCATTATCTAAGGTCATTTCTGTTATTACCGTTTTCTTTTTGGTATGGTTGCTCATTAAGGGTTTAAATTTTGCCTTTGACTATATCGCTAGCAAGTCCAATCGTTATCGTTTGCGGATTCTAAGGATGCAGCCTTTTATTGTGATTTCACTTTGGGCTATCGCGACTTATATTGTCATCGTAAGTATTTTTAGTCCTAAACCAGAGAGTTTGTATGCCATGTTAGCCTCTTCCGCCTTAGCCTTAGGTTTTGCCTCTCAAGATATTCTTAAAAACATCTTCGGCGGACTGATGATTATTTTTGATCGTCCTTTTCAAATTGGGGATAGAATTAATGTAGGAGGCAACTATGGAGAAGTGGTGAATATTGGTTTGAGAACAACCCGAATCAATACCTTAGATGATTCGATTGTTACGATTCCCAACTCAAAGATCATCAGCGATACCGTATCCAATGCCAACTCTGGCGCCTTGGATTGTATGGTAGTAGTTGACTTATGGCTACCCATTAATTTAGACGTTAGCAAAGTACGTAAAATTGCATATGAGGCCGCTATCACGTCTAAATATATCAATATGGATAAGAATGTAGTGATTTTGCTTTTCGATCATTTTGATGAAAGAGCCGCTACTAACGTAAAGATAAAAGCTTATGTGTTAGATGCACGTTATGAGAAGGCTTTTGCTGGAGACGTAACAGAAGCAGCCAAAAAAGCTTTAGGCGAATCCAAAATTTATGCGGACTCTTAACTAAGGGCAATCCTTTCTTATATATTTACATATTTCATAATGATACTGGCATTATTCATAATTTTATCCTAATTTTGGCTTGAGATTTGAAGATTTAACCCCTAAAGATTAAATTATGAATAAAAAATTACTATTATTAAGTACTCTCTTGTATTTAGTTAGCTGGACAGCTTATGCTCAAGTTCCTGACAATGACAATTGCGGTACTGCTATCGAGTTATCCGTCTCTTCCCTTGAATGTGCTAATCCATTAGTTGGAAATAATACAGAAGCTACGGATTCTGAAAATGCTACCCCATTTTGTGCATCTTATTTTGGAGGCGATTTATGGTATTCTGTAACGGTGCCAGCAAGCGGTGTTTTGAGTATAGAAACATCAGGCGATGAAAGTTTTGATACTGGATTGGCTATTTATAGTGGAGATTGTGACGGTCTTGAAGCGGTTGGATGTAATGATGATGGTGGTGATGGTACTTTTTCCTTAATAAATATTATCCCAGATGATGGCTTGGCTGGTACAGCTATTTTCATTCAAGTCTGGGAGTATGGTAATGATAATCAAGGCGAGTTTAATATTTGTGCTTATGAGCCAGATTTTTGTGCTCCTCCATCTTACACTTTTGAGCAAGAGTGTGTTGACGATGAGAATGGTACTATTGTATTCAATATTACAGATATAGGAACATCTCCCTTCTTTTTCATATCAGATGGTATTAATGATCCATTACTAATCAATATGCCTGGAGAGTATGTATTAGGCCCTTATGAAAATTTAACGGAATTGGGTATTTCATTAGAACCCCAAAATCCTGATTGTGGTGCTTATGAGTTTATCATAATAGATTGTACTCCTCCTCCACCTGCACCTGATAATGATCAATGTATTGATGCAATTGCATTAGAACTAAGTTCTTCTGCTTGTGAAAATGCCTATTTAGCAACTAATTCAGGAGCAACAGATTCACCTGATATTGCGCCTCCCACCTGTGCCTTTTACAGTGGTGGTGATATTTGGTTTACTGCTACTGTTCCAGAATCAGGCTTGCTCAATGTAGAAACATCTGCAGCAGACACTTTAAGTATTTTTGATACGGGAATGGCTGTTTATTATGGTACATGTGAAGGTTTAGAACTCATCGAATGTGATGATGATGGAGGAAATGGCACATTTTCGCTCATTTCTGTACAAGATGAAAGCTTGGCTGGTCAAACTATATATATTAGAGTTTGGGACTACGGAAATAATAATTTTGGTAACTTCTTTGTGTGTACGGATGACCCGACTCCTAATTGTGATTTCCCTGAAGTCACTTTTGAAACGCAATGTATTGATGAGACAACTTATGAAGTGATAGTGAATGTAACTTCCTTAGGTAGTTCTTCTGTTTATAGTATCAGTGATAATTTAGGTAATACACCCGTTGGTGGTATTACTGAGCCTGGTACATATACTTATGGAGCATATGACAATCTATCAAGCGTCTCTGTCAATTTAGTCAGTGATGAGGATTTTGATTGTAATATTAGCTCAGATAATTTAATCACTAACTGCCTTCCTGCGCCAGCGAATGATCTTTGTAGCGATGCGATTCCTCTGGTAGCTTCTGTTGGAGCAGAGTGTAGTAATATTGTTATTGTTAATAATAGTGGAGCAAACATATCTGAAGCAGATCCAGGATGTGCTTTTTATTCAGGAGGAGATTTATGGTATTCTATTACGGTTCCTGCAAGTGGAGAATTAACTTTACAAACATTATTTGTAGAAGAAAGTAATATAGGTGATACAGGCTTAGCTGTTTATTCTGGAGATTGTTCCAATCCGACTCTAATCGAATGTAATGATGATGGTGGTGAGAATGCATTTTCTTTGATTGAAATCACTCCTGATATGGGCTTAGCTGAAACACTTATCTGGGTACAAGTTTGGGAATTTGGTAATGATAGTTTTGGAGAGTTTGGAGTTTGCGCATTGACCTCCAGTTGTACTGATGTAGACAAGGATGGTATTTGCGTAGAAGTAGACTGCGACGATAATGATGAGAACAATACTGAAACAGACGTTGATCAAGATGGTGTTTGTACGCCAATAGATTGTAATGATACGGATGCAGACATTTATCCTGGTGCAAGCTGTGATGATGGAAACGAAGACACCATTGATGATGTCTATAACGACTCCTGTGAATGCTTAGGTAGTTCAGTAAGCATTTCTGACTTAATCAATCAAGTAAATTTCACTGCATTCCCTAATCCGATGAGTGAGGAAGCTGTGATACGTTTAAACAGCCCAATAACTGCTGCAAACGTAAGTGTTGATCTTTTATCAATAGATGGTAAGCTGATTAGTCAAGTCTTTAACGGATCACTTCAAAAAGGGCAAGTAAATGACATTCAATTATCTGTTGAAACATTAGTAGAAGGTATCTACTTATGTCGTCTATTAGCAGATGATGGCAGTCAAAAAATAATTAAATTAATGATAAGTAAGTAAATTAATTTTTGAACTCATTTAAAGTTTTATGGTGATGCTGAAAATAAGCTATTTTTTCGTAATTCAAGGCATTTTTGAGGTGCATAGCAGCGCTACGGGCCGATAAAATAACGCAGAAGTACGGAAAAATAGCCATTTTCTAAGCCAGCAGAAAAACTTTAAACGAGTTCTTTGACTTAAGCTAAAAAGCCATCTGAATTACAGAAATAAATCAAGCTTTTTGAAAGGCCCTACAATAAGTTTATTGTAGGGCTTTTTTATTTAATAAATGGCGTGTTTATGGCGCTTTTCCCTTAAACCGAATCAACCGACATATATTTTTTTTCTTACAAAATGCTGATTCATAGGCAATAAAGATACAAGCCTAAAAATAGTGTTTGAAGGCTCTATTTTTTTTTGTAGATTTATTCGTCTTTTGAAGTTCGATCCCCTCGAACCAACGCTAAATACATAATGGACTTACAAACACTTCAAGCCTTGGAAAGTGCTTTAAGTAGTTCTCCCCAAAATAACCATTTGAGAAAACAAGTGGCTAAAGGGTATTACAATTTAAGGCTCTTTGATCAAGCTAAAACGCATCTATATTTACTACTAAAAAGTGAAACGTCTAATGAGATTATTAAGCTTTTAGCAGAATGTTATTTGCGACTTGGCAATACCAGTACTGGATTAGTCATTTGTGAAGAAGTACTCTCCAAAGAGTTAGATGAGGAAGTTGTATCTACTTATCTACAACTTCTAATCAATGATGGTCAACACAAAGAGGCTATAGAACAGTATGAATCTTTTCAACAACAACTGCCTGATTGGAGTAATGAGTTAATAGAAATACAACTTCAGATACCTAATTATGAAGATGAGGACGAAGAGGAGGAAGAAGATACAGATGATGTATTCTTTGATACACCTGATATGGATTTCTCTTTCGTAGGTGGGATGGACCAATTAAAAAAAGTCATTCAGCTCAATTTTATACTACCAATTATTTCACCTGACACCTTTGAAGCTTACGGAAAAAAAACAGGTACAAGCATTTTGTTATTCGGACCTCCTGGTTGCGGAAAGACCTTGATAGCAAAGGCTTTAGCAGGCGAATTAGATAGCAATGCTATCGCTGTGGAAAGTATTGACATTCTGGATAAATGGATGGGCCATAGCGAAAAGAACTTACATAAAAAATTTGAACTTGCACGGAATCAAACTCCTTGTATACTGTTCTTTGATGAAATCGATGCACTAAGCAGAAAAAGAGAGGAGACTAAACGCTCCAATATTAGTAGCCAATTCCTTAAAGAATTGGATGGACTCAAATCTAATAATGAAGGATTGCTAATAGTAGGAACAACTAATTCTCCCTGGAATATGGACCCTGCTTTTCTTCGCCCAGGTAGATTTGATCGTATCTATTTCGTAGCGCCACCTAATGAACGTGAACGTATAGAAATCCTACAACTCAGTTTAGCCAATAAACCAATCAATCAAATTGACTACACCGAAATTGCTTCGAAAACCAATTACTATAGTGGCGCTGATCTCATTAAACTAATCGATCTAACCATTGAAGACAAACTCTTAGCTTCAATGAATTCCAATAAAATAGAAAGAATTAATACAAAGGATATCTTAAAAAATGTAAGTCAAGTCAAACCAAGTACTAAAGAATGGCTTAGCAAGGCTAAAAGATATGCCCTAATGAACCAAAACACAGGAATTTACGACGACTTATTGAATTATCTCGATAGTCTATAATCCTTCAAACAAAAAAGGTCCATGACGAAATTTCATCATGGACCTTTTTTTATTATTTAAGCTTAATCGATTATAACTTACTTATTTCAGGTTCTTCGCCTGGAGCTTGCCTTGGTTTAAGATTAGTAAAGCCGAAGAAAAGACCAAAAGTAATATGATTACTTACATTAAAATTCTCAAAAGGCTTAACAGTAACACCATCTACCACTTCTTCAAAATCTTTATCAAAGAAATCAGCATAATGATACATCACTTTTATGGCTATCGGCCCAATACCAATACCTCCTCCAAAAGAAGGATAGTAGTTATTTAAGCGGCTTCCATTATCCGTAAATTTTATCTTATTACTACGATTCATTCCTACGAATTGCTTTCGCTTATAATGAAAGTTATAAGTAAATTCATGGGTAAGAAATACTAATAATTTAGAATTTTCCGATTTGCCAATTTCAGCAGCTACAGATATAGGAAGAGAAATACCCAAAGCTCTATGTTTCCATTTATCTACTTCATCTTTATAGATAAACCCCTTATTGCTAAGCAATAAACCTGTCGCTAAATAAACTCCTCTATCTTTTTTCGTGATAGCAACATTATTCATCCCCCAGTCTATTGAATATCGAATAACCGCATCTCGGTCTACCCCATTCTCTTCGACACTAGCAATGCTGAATTGTGCATCCACATTAGCCCCTGCCATAAGTAATAACATGACTAGACCACAATATTTCAAGTAATTTAATTTCATAAATTGTAAATAGTTGATTGTTTAATTTATTGAGCTAAAATTATAGTTATTCTTAAACTTATTTCAGCAATGAACTACAAAATGAGTTAATTTTATTAGAAAAAAAAGTTTTTTAGCAAATTATTACTCACCTTACTCATTCTAAGGAATCTTAAGTAGCTATTTTTTTCTAGCAATCACCTTAAATATATGCCAATGCTTCATAGATCCCAAAGCCGTTGGCCTATCAGCCTCCTCCTCTAACATTTTCAAAATCTCAAAATCAGCAAACATTTCTTCTAATTCCACCTTACTTAGAGTCGTCAAATTATCCGCCCAATCATCATTCGGACCAAAGAAATGACCAGCAAACCAAGCCCTTTCAGACATATGCGAAAGAATATTTTCCCACACCTTTGGAAATTTATCAGGCTTACAAAAAGGCAAACTATAACTCGCATTAATCAAATTAGCCTTCCCCTCCCACTTCATCTCCTCAAAAGACGCATGTTGAAAACTCAACTGCCCTTCCTCATAAGCCTCCTTATTCTCCAAAACCGCTTTCATCGCATTCTGATGGCTATCCACCGCCCAAACATGCCAAGCATCCGCCAACAAATGCGCTGTATCACCTCCAGCCCCACAACCCAAATCATAAGCCGTTTTCACCAAATCCGCCTCCTTATCTTCGGCTATCATTGCCAAAACCTCCAACAAAATAGGCCTTGGCCTCAAACCTACTTTTTCATAATACTTCAACCATTTATCTCCCTGTTCACTCATAATTCAAATATTTTTAAATGTTGGAGCTTCCCATGCGCTCGTAAAGCAAAGTGCGCAGCACGAAGCAAATTATTTATCGTTCATCATTTTGAATTCATCACTCGCCGATGGCGCATGGTCGGGCTGTCCGCTATTATGTGGCTATGCTACTCCTACTCTGCTAAGTCCTGCTTGTCTGCCCTTCGGGCCAGCCATCGCATCACTAAGCGCCGTAAGTCGCAGCATGGCCGCCACATACCGCTACCATCCCTAAGCCTTTTCTTAACCGATTAACTTTCTAACTGAGAAACTGATTAACCAAAATATTACTATTCATTAATTACTCCCATAGTTACCAGTTTGTCAGTTTACCAGTTTACCAGTTTACCAGTTTGTCAGTTTGTCAGTTTACATTCAGTTTTTTAAGCACTCTCCGAGCCCTTGATTTATAGCCCGCAGTTCCACGAGGATACTGATCCTCTATCACCATCACCAACTCATTTGTTAAATCTGGTTCAACTTCACAAATACGACCCAATATTGTCATCGCATAAATTTGGATAGCAGTAGCAGAAGAAGACTGCATCAGCAGACGGAAACAAACATCCGTTAATACCCCCAAATATTCCTCTGGTATTTCCACCTTACACAAAATACTTAGCGTATTTCTCTTGACCGCATCATGCACCTCTTTATCTAGTTCTCCTATCATCTCCCCCAAATAAGGTTCAAACAAGGCTGGTTGTGCTTCAAAAGTAAACCTAACCACCCAAGCAGCTCGCTGCCTCAATCGACTATCTCCACGAAAGAAGCACTCCATCAATTCCGCAAATCGCTCCTCATCATCCCCAATATAATCTACCAAACGCATCGTCATTCGCTTGCTATGCTCCTTATTCAAACATTCCGCAATATTTAAAGATTTTTCCACCCTCTAAAGTAATATCATTTTCGCATAAACCCAAAATTAATCCTCCCAAAGCCAAAGGCTTTACATTTCAACAAACTTAATTTTATCCCAACACAATTAATGAAACTAATCTAAGTGATATAGCGTTGAGCAACTATCTACACTATTGCTTTCTAATTTGATAGAAAGTTTTTCTAAACCTACGCGACTATATATTTTCTCATAGACTTATTTAAAGTTTTATAATAAAGCTGAAAATTAGCTGTTTTTTCGTAGTTCAAGGCATTTTTGAGGTGCATAGCAGGGCTACGGACCGAAAAAATAACGAAGAAATACGGAAAAACAGCCATTTTCTAAGCCAGTAGGAAAACTTTAAATGAGTTCATAGTCATGATTAAATAATAAAATTGCTAATCATGACTGACCCTAAAATTGACACTCATGGAAAGGGAAATTAGTCGGCGTAACGTCCGTATATTTTACATACACGCCATTTTATTCGGCTTAGTCGGAATTTGGGCGCCAACCCTTGTATTGTTTCAACTACAAACTGTCGGTTTGAGTTTAACTCAAGTCATGATAGCGGAAGGTTTATTCGCCGCTACTATCATGTTATTTGAAGTGCCCAGTGGTATTTGGGCCGATCAATTTAGTCGGCGAAAAGTATTGATCGCTAGTGATCTATTAGCCTTTATAGGAGTAGGAATTTTTGCCACTTCAAGCAGTTTGGCACAAGTCATTTTATCGCAATTTGTTATGGGTATCGCTATTGCATCTCGATCTGGAGCAGATCAAGCTTTACTGTACGACTCTTTGATACAAGATGAAAGAGTGGAAGAATATACCAGCATTTTATCAAGATTAAAGTCAATCGAATTTGGAGTAGCTATTCCTTCCACTATATTAGGTGGTATCATCGCTGCTCAATTTGGACTCAGGCTACCACCTACTATAGCTGCTATCATATTTGGAATTTGTGGTATTCTTTACTTCTTTTTAATTGACCCAGAAGTACACGAAAAAATAATCGTAAAAGAGACTTTTTTGCAGTATGGCAAGAAAGGTTGGAAATTACTGACTCAATCTCCTTTTTTAATGTGGTTAGTGGTCGTATTTACTATTATTGGTGCATCTGGAAAGCTCAACTTCCATACCCTTAACCCATACTGGGAGTTATACGAAATACCCGTATTTTGGTTTGGTATTGCCTTAGCATGCTATAATGGTTTGGCCATGTTAACCAGCTTATCTGCTCCTAGAATAATTGGTCAATTCGGTAATGGTAAAGCATTGATAATGATGTTCTTAATACCAGTCATTGGATTTGGCGTTATGGGTGTGTTTTACTTGGGATTTTGGGGAGCCTTATTATTCCCAATCATTTTCCAGATTAACCGATCACTTTTGCCTATTGTAACAAACAATCTATTGCAAGAACGTGTAGAGAGTCAAACCAGAGCGACGGTCATTAGTATGAAATCATTTTTGAGTGGTTTTGCACAGATGATCTACCTATGGTTATTCGGTATTATCTCTGATACTTGGGGATTATTTACTGGATTTGGAATTACGGCTTTTATAGCCTTTGTATTGGGTGGAATTGCAATTCAGCAATTATTCAAAGCCTTCTACAAGCATGAGCAAAAAGTCGCTACAAGTGTCCATTAAAACAATTTAGCCGATGCTTCAAATGAGAAGCATCGGCTTTTTTATTCTTTATTATTAAGGTATTGGGGGTTATCGAGATAGCATTCGAGCGAGATATATCACAATGATTGCCCCAGCAACGGCTGGAATCAAAGCATTCACAAATGGCCCCCCTACATCTATATTCAAGTTTAAGACATTAAATAACCAATTCCCCAATCCTGAACCGATAAGTCCTAAGACCAAGCTTTTGAGTAATCCTCCTCTTCCTTTGGTTAATAAAGAGGCAATCCAGCCTGCTGCAAGCCCCATTAGAAGGGTTGCTAATATTTGTTCTAATTCCATAATTTATTGATTTATTGGCTCCAAGATAATCTATTTTAAAGAAAGATTGAAATAAATTCAAGACTCCTAATGGTTCAATTTATTAGTCCTTGACAGCCCAAGTTTTGTCTTTTTACGATTCTACTTCCTTATTTTTTCGTTTCGTAGCCCTGCTATGGGCCTCAAAAATGCCTTGTATAATCGCAAAAATCCTACAACTTAAAGTCAGAAACTTATAAACTGAACCACTAAAAGTCCTGATTTATTGAACTCGTTTAAAGTTTTTCTGCTGGCTTAGAAAATGGCTATTTTTCCGTACTTCTGCGTTATTTTATCGGCACGTAGCGCTGCTATGCGCCTCAAAAATGCCTTGAATTACGAAAAAATAGCTCCTTTTCAGCTTCATCAGAAAACTTTAAATGAGTTCATTGATTTATTCCAATCCTTAATAATTTTTTTCAAAAAAAATGCCATTTATTTTATGGAATTTATGCTACTCTTGACTCTTATATAGTAAAGGAACGTTCTAACATAACTTGAACTATAAACATAGTTCATTGATAGCACCTTCTCTCAAACGGTTGGGATAGCAAGGCAGCCGGAGGTCTATCTAAAAATGCGTCGAGCAAGTCGGCGGCGGAGGCGGAAACGGGTGGGTCCCACCCTTGCCATAAGCCCCAAGTCTGCTAAAACAGATGGTTTTTTAACCGATTTACCGATGCTGTACGCCCCAGCAACCAAATCAAACATTAAAAGCAAAGCTTTACATTTTTGACCTTTTTATTTTTTGGGTCGAAATCTTATTTTTTCAATTATTTTTATTTTGTTAAAAAGTATATAATTTACTTGATTTGAAGGGTATTTTCAGTAATTTAGTGGCGCTTATTATTAATTCGATTCGCGTGAGGGATGGGAGCGGTATGTGGCGTACATGCAGCGACTTAGGTAGCTTAGTGATGCGATGGCTGGCCCGCAGGGCAGACAAGCAGCACTTAGCGAACTTGGAGCGGCATAGCCACATAATAGCGGACAGCCCGACCCTTCATTATTTTTTGCCATTATCATGTAGGGGCGGACCTATGTGTCCGCCCAAAAGTAGCAAGGTTAACACCCAATGACGGCAAAAAATAATGAAGGGGCACGCCCAAGTAACCAACTAATCTTTTGTCTTATGAAAAGTATTTTAATTCTCCCCTTGCTATTGTGCTTTTATTGTTGCGCAATTTGGGGGCAGTCTGTGACAACTAATCCTATTTTTCCAAATGCAAATTCTACCATAGCCATCACTTATGATGCTTCAGAGGGAAATACGGCTTTAATTGGCTCCACTAATGTAACGATGCATGTGGGTTTGGTAACATCTAATAGCCTACATGCGAATGATTTGAAATATACGCAAGATGGTCTTTCGATGACTCAATTGGGGCCGAATAAGTGGTCGATTAACTTAAGTGTGCCGAATACTTTTCCGCTTGAAGCATGGGAAGTTGCGGAGCAATTAGTTTTCAATTTCAGAAATGATGATGCGGCTTTAGTGGGTAAGTCTTCTGATAATAAAGATTTTCGTTTGGACTTAAAGGATGCGCCATTAAAGGCTCGGTTTACGAATCCGTTTGAAGATGGTTTGTTTATGTCTGTTAATCAGCCAATCAACATTCAAGCGGCAGCTACTCAAGTGATGCAGTTGTCTTTGGAGATTAATGGTCAGCAAGTTTATACGGTTAATAACAACCTATTAGAATATCAAACTACTTTTACGGAATATGGTAAGCATTGGGTCTATTTATTTGCTTATGAGGAGTTGGATCAAACGGAAATTATCGACTCTTTTTATGTGATGATTCAACCACCAGTGACGATAGCAGAATTACCCAATGGTATGCAGGATGGCGTGAATTATATTAATGATAATTCGGTGGTACTTTCTTTGTATGCACCAGAAAAGGATTTTTCTTATGTCGTGGGTTCTTTTAATAATTGGCAAGTAGATCCTGATTACTTCATGCAAAAAACGCCAGATGGCAAACGATTTTGGATTCAGCTTTTTAATATGGATTCGTTTGAAGAACATCAGTATCAATATGCTATAGATAATGAACTTCAAGTGGCTGATCCTTTTACGGAAAAAATATTAGATCCATTTTATGATGGTGGAATTGATGAGGTGACTTATCCAAATCCAAGCCCCTACCCCTTTGATCAAACAAATGGCGCTGTTAGTACTTTCAAAATCGTAGACAATGAATATGTTTGGGAGACCGTGGGTTATGATAATCCAACTCAAACAAAGTTGGTGATTTATGAATTATTGTTGAGAGATTTTGTAGAGGAACACAATTTCCAAACTTTAAAAGATAGTTTGACTTATATTCAAGGAATGGGTGTAAATGCCATCAACTTATTGCCAATTGCTGAGTATCAGGGTAATGTTAGTTGGGGAGATGAACAAACTTACTATTTAGCACCTGATAAATATTATGGTACTAAAAATCAATTGAAATCATTAATAGATGCTTGTCATCAATTGGGCATGGCAGTCATATTGGATTTTTCATTGGAGCATACGAGTTTGGTTAGTCCTTTTGCTAAAATGTATTGGGATAGCAATAATCAAAGACCTGCGGCTAATAATCCTTGGCTAAACGCTATTGCACCGCATCCTTCTAATCCTGGAGGTTTGGATTACAATCATGAAGCAGAAGGCACACAACTATTAGTTGATCGCCTAATAAGTCACTGGGCCAATGAGTATAGAGTGGATGGTTTTAGATTAAAAAATACTAAAGGATTTACACAAGCCAATAGTGCGAATGATGAAGAATGGAGCGCTTATGATGCTAACCGTAAAAATAGATTAATTGATATTACGAATCATGCTTGGAATCAAAATGCTGGAATCTATATGATCATTGACCATGATACAGCACCGCAAGAACAAAAAGAGTTAGCTGATTATGGCTTAGTAGTGATGAGCAATATGAATGCTAATTATGGCTCATTGGCTTTGGCTAATTCTGCTGATTTAGGAGCTGTTTCTTATTTGAATAATGATTTCACGAAAGCAAATTTGCTGCCTTATATGGAACGCCATGACACGGAAAGATTGATGTTTCATATGCTTTCTCAAGGAGCTGCTTTAGGAAGTTATGATATTAGTTATACGGGAGTGGCACTAGAGCGAATGAAGCTTTTAAATACCTTTTACTTGACCATTCCTGGCCCTAAGATGATTCAGCAATTTAGTGAGTTGGGCTATGACGAATCTAGCTACTTAAATTGCTTGGAATGCCCTAAGCCAATTCATTGGGAATATCAATCAAATGAAGAGCGCCAAAATGTCTATAAAGTATTTGCTGCACTCAATCAATTAAAGCGTGATTATCCTACTTTTAGTACGGATGATTTTGAAATCGTTGATGATATTTTGACTAAGCAAATCATACTCAGAAATCCTGAAATGAATGCGCATATCATTGGCAATTTCTCGAATACGACAGAACTCATGATGGTAAATTTTGAAAGTTCAGGTACTTGGTATGAATACTTTACTGGAAACGAGTTGGTCGTTAATTCTGTGCCTACTACCCTATTTACGTATCCTGGTGAATTCCGAATTTATACCACTATGGCATTGCCTACTCCTGAAGAAGGAATCACTCAACCAATCGTTGATACACCGACTGATTTAGAGGACTTAGCTCATATTGGTTTTAGTGCTTATCCTAATCCAATGCAAACGGATTTAAGTATAGAATTTACAAGCCCATCTGATCAGCATACAATCGGTATTTACAACATCAAAGGTCAACTAATTAGTGATTTAAAAAATAATAGTTTTGATGGCTTAAATCATCAATATCACTGGGATGGAAAAGGCTTAGACGGAACGGAAGTACCAAATGGAGTTTACTATATTCACCTTAATATTGATGGCTATAGCAAAATGGAAAAATTAGTAATTGCCAGATAGATTTGCTTTCCTTTGAACTTATTTCAAAATTTCGTACTTTTGAATAAAACAGAATAAGTTGTTGAAGTATTTAAGTAGCTAAAGTTAATTAAATACTTCAACAACTTTTTTTATATCATTCATCCTATAGCGATTACATATTGAAAACCAAGTCATTGATATTATTATTTTGGATAGGATTGAGTTGCCTATGCATTAGTGCCCAAACACCTGAGCGCCTTGGCTTTCATTTTGACGAAGCAGTAAAATCTGTTCGAATTCCTTTTGAACTCTACCACAATTTAATTTTAGTTAAACTACATATTGACGACTCTCCAGAACTCACCTTTATTTTGGATACGGGAGTTGATAGCCCCATTTTAATTGGCCATAAAAATTTCACTATCTCCCCCGAAAAAATTAATCGCACTATACAAATCACTGGCTTAGGGGAAGGCGATATTATCGAAGCTAAGGTAGCGCATAATACCGAAATAAAATTACAAGGTATTACTGGTACTAAAATGAATATGATCATTTTACCAACTAACGTTTTTGATCCTTCCGCCAGCTTTGGGAGGCCTATTCACGGAATCATTGGCTTTAGTTTATTTAGTCGTTTTGTCACGGAAATAAATTATGATCGGGAGTTTATTAGACTCTATCGATCAGATAAATTCAAACCGCCACTTGTCTCTATTATAAAGCCTTTAGAAATCATTAATACCAAGCCCTATATAGAGATCGCAATGCCCGACTCAACAGGTCAAATGCGCCCTATAAAAGCGATGGTTGATACAGGCGCCAGTAATGCGCTAACCCTCTTTGGCAAACCTAAAGATTTTGATCTAAATATTCCATGCATCAATACCTTTATTGGAAGTGGACTTAGTGGAGATTTGTTAGGAGAATTAGGAATCCTAAAAAAGATAGAATTAGATCGCTTTAATCTAAAGAAAGTCATCGCTACCTTTCCTGATTCAAGCTCCATGAAATTTTTAGACCGAGCGCATCAAAGTGGCAATATAGGAGGAGAAATTTTAAAGCGATTTAATGTCACTTTTGATTATAGGCATAACAAACTTTATCTGAAAAAAAACAGACATTTTTACAAACCCTTTTCTTACAATATTTCGGGCATAGAATTAGAAGCCTTTGGAGAGAATTATGATCAGTTTAAAATATTTTACGTAAGGGAGAGCTCACTCGTTAAGGATGCGGATATTCAAGCAGGTGACATCATCAAGTCAATCAACGGTCATAAACCCAAGGACACCGATATTGGCAAATTATATAATATGCTCAACGCAAAACCCAATAGAAATATCAAACTCAAGTTAGAACGAAATCAAGAAATTATCAAAAGAAAATTTTTCCTCAAAGATCCATTAGAAGCTCTTGAGTAATGCTATAATAATTTATAGGGGCTTCCCTATCATTTTTTTGGCCAGCCAGTGTAGGGATAAACCTATGTGTTCGCCCGCTGGCCAAAAAAATGACTGGTCGGGCTGTCCGTTCTTATGAGGCTATGCTGCTCCTACTTCGCTAAGTGCTGTTTGTCTCTTATTGGAGCCTGCACAGCATAGTAGAAGACGTATTGCAATACGTCTCTACATTAGTCGCATCATTAACGCCTCAT